>CBFGNU010000064.1:0-15157 GCA_965650195.1 uncultured Mucilaginibacter sp.
AATTTCAGCCTGGTTTTTTTTAGGTAACCCGGCAAACACCAGGCTATAGGAATGGTCAATCATTTCTAAAAGCAGTTTATCGGGTAAGGTACCGTCCATATAAACGGTATTCCATAACTGCTTATTCATGTGGTAGCCTGGTTTTACTTCCGGATATAGTTCGCGCAACTCAATTGCCCGCTCCGGATCACATTTTACATTGAAACTATTGGCTGTGCTAAGTCCAGTTAGCAGAAACATTTTTCCGCCAACCTTGAAAACAAGTGTGTCTTCGCCGAAAGGGAAGCCTTCAGTTACGCCCGGTTTAGTCAGGCAATAATTGCGTAGTTCTTCTATATTCAATTTGGTAGCTTAATAACTTGACTTGGTTGGCCCAAAGTTTACTTTTAAACCTACAGATATCTGGCGATAGATGTCCGGCGCGTTGTTTTTAAACAGGTTAGAACTATCATCATATCCGTCAAGCCCTTCGCCCCAGGTAACATTCATGGCATATCCGACATTAATTCCTATAAAAGGCTCGCCGTATGTGTTGTTAATTTTCAGTTCATAACCAATGCGTATCGGCACCATTAAATTCAAGCTCTTGTCCTTTCCCGGAAAAACATAACCTGTAGTTTGTTGAACACGTTGTATAGCTGTCATATTATTGCTTATTACACCAATACCCGTACCTATATAAAAATCTTTTAAGTACCTAATTGGCCCAGTATAGCCATAGTCTAATATCTGCCCCAAATAAAGGTCTCCACGAGCGATAATAGCGGTAAATTTGTTTGTATATTCACGGTGGTGCAAATCTGAATTTACGCCTCCGCCGGATAGCTGGCCGGTTTGAAACTCAAGCCCAAGCGGTAAATATAATGACAGGTTGTAATAGCCGGTAACGCCAAAACCCTGGGTAGTTTTGGCACTTGCTAAATCTGCATATGGGTAAAGCGAATTATAATTTAAACCCAGCCCGTATGTTCCGTAATTATAACTTTGTGCCTTAACCGTTATCGCCACACCTGTCAGAAAAAAGAACAAAAGAAGTTTCTTCACAAAAAAAATTTAATCAATTTTACAACCAATAAACGGACCCGTAACGCTACAAATATATGAACTTTAAGTCAGCCGACTTTACTGTAACTGAACGTTTTTTACGATATGTTGTAATTGATACACAGTCAGATGCCGCATCGCCTACCTGTCCATCAACAGCGAGGCAGAAAAACCTCGGTAGTTTGCTTGTAAACGAACTTTTAGAGACGGGTGTTACCGATGCCCACATGGATGAAAATGGCTACATTTACGCCACAATTCCGGCAAATACAGCGAAGAAAAACGTGCCCGTAATCTGCTTTTGCTCTCATATGGATACCTCTCCTGATTGTAGCGGAGCCAACGTAAAGCCTCTTGTTCATAAAAACTACCAGGGTAAAGATATTATACTGCCAGATGATCCGTTGCAGGTATTAAAAACGCATGAGCATCCTGATCTTGTAAATCAAATTGGCAATGACATTATTACCGCCAGCGGTACCACTTTGCTTGGCGCTGATAATAAAGCGGGGCTTGCCGAAATTATGGATGCCTGTTATCAGTTGCTTAAACACCCTGAAATAAAACACGGTGATATCCGCATATTATTTACACCTGATGAGGAAATAGGCCGTGGCGTAGATAAGGTTGATATGCAAAAACTGGGCGCATATGCCGGTTATACCATTGATGGCGAAAGTGCCGGCAATATGGAGAATGAAACTTTTTCTGCCGATGGTGCAAAACTCATCATTCATGGTGTTAGTTCGCACCCCGGTTTTGCAAAGGGAAAAATGCAGAGCGCTATTAAAATAGCGGGGCGCATAGTAGCGGCTTTGCCTTATGATCTATCCCCCGAAGGAACGGACGAAATGGAAGGTTTTGTGCACCCTGTAAATATAAGCGGACATGTGGAACGGGCAGAAATTGATTTCATCATTCGTGATTTTGATGATGCAAAACTGGCAGAACACGCCGGAGTTATTAGAAAAATAACAGAAGATGTCCTAAAAGACTATCCCGAAAGCAGCTATGAATTGCTGATAAAAGAACAATACCGCAACATGAAGAATGTGCTGGACCAGCACCCCCAGATAGTTGAATACGGCATGGAAGCCATCCGCCGGGCGGGTTTAGATGCCAAATTGTGCAGCATCCGTGGCGGCACGGATGGTTCGCGCCTGTCGTTTATGGGTTTACCCTGCCCTAATATTTTTGCAGGCGAGCATGCTTTTCATGGCAAGCAGGAATGGGTATCTGTGCAGGATATGCAAAAGGCTGTGGAGACTATATTGCATTTGTGTATGATATGGGAGGAAAGGGCGTAACATGTGTTATTTTTTATAAAAAAATATTTTCAGCCTAACTTCCTTTGCTTTGCGGCCTCCGCGCCATTTTGGCCCCTTTAAGATTATAGCAGATGTTTTTCTATTAATTAAAGTATTGCTTCCCTTAATTGTACGTAGCAGGGTTATTTGACCATTGAGTCCAACAAAAAAAGAAACTTCAGTTTCGCCACTTAGGCCCTCCGAATTTAAGGCTTTACTCCTTATATAAGACATGTATTCATTCCAACCTATCCTGGGTGCAGGAAGTCGGGTGGTATCAGTCAATATTTCTACCGCGGAATAGTATACCGTATCTTTATCATGCCCGCTCGTTGCAAAGACAAGCACCTTGTCAGCATCCCCACTTTTAATCCCCGTTTTTCTAGCCTGATCGCCATAATCATCAACAATCTGAAATTTTTCTACTATATCGGCAGGTAGACTTTTAATTGCCTGCGACACATCACCGCCAGAATAATCTTTCCCGTTTAAGCGGGCCTTTGTCACAGATTGACCGTTAAAGGTTATACTCCCGTTTGTATCCACTTCAAAACCTTCCACCTTTTTAAGCATTTCATCAACGCTCGCGTTTGCTCTTACTTTGTAATCGCTTGCTATGTATTCAACGGTATCCGTTTTATATTTGATTAATGGAGGGGCTTCAATTGTTATTTGCCTTAAAACCGGTTCAGGCGTTTCGATATTTTTAGACTCAATACTTGCATCGGTCATAAACTTGCGGTCGGTTGGGGTTGTCTTCGGGGCTGCGTTTTTGCTAAGCGTGTTTTGGCTTTTACTATCCTTTGGCTTTATCTGTATATTTTGATTTTTAGCAGGGTCAGGCTTTAAAAACCAATATCCCGCGCCCAACAACAACAACACGCTTGCAGCAATTGGCAACAAGCGCCACATAATTATGCTGCCTTTCTTTTCTTTGGCAGCCCGCTTGTGCAATTGCTTTTTAAGATCAGCAAGCGTTTCTTCGTGATCATCGCTTGCCAATTCTTCATAGCCCTCCATAGCTTCGTTCAAAAAAGCATCGTCATAGGTTTCACGCTCCAACTGGTGCATATCCTGTGCGTTAAGCCTCCCCTTAACGTACTTGTTTATTTGCGATATGTTTGTTTTACTTGTTCCCACGATTTCTCTCCATGCAAATTTTTAAATTCCGTTTACCATTCTGGATGTAGCTCTTAACCTCGTTAACTGCGTATCCGGTGCTGTCGGCTATCTCTTTATAGCATTTGTCAGCAATAAAAAACAATTCGATGCTCGTTCGCTGTTCTGCCGAAAGTTTTTGCTTACAGTGATTCAGTTTCCACATTTCGTCGTCCCAGCCGCTGTCCTGTTTAGCACCATCAGACATTTCGGTAATCTCATCTAATGATTCGGTTTGCTTATTCTTAGCCGACCGCATTTGCGACAGGCAGAAGTTCCGCGTAAGCACATGCAGCCAGCTTTTAAAATTATTAACCTCATGCCGTGCCGACTTGGTGATCAAATCCTCAAATATTTGCATTACTGCATCTTTGCTGGTGTCTTTATCCTTTAAATATTTTATACACAAGCCATAAACCAGGTGCATATGTTTTTCATATAACGCCGCAAGCACCTCCAGATCACCGGTTTCCCGGTATTTTAACAGCAGGGTTTCATCTGCCGGTTGGCTTTTATTGTTGTGGCTTTTAAGAAAGTTCATCAGGCATCTAAAATAATTTTTTTTACATCGTTTATGGAAAACCAATACTATGACGCATCATACATGCAGAAATCCATAAATCTTAAAAAATATTTATTATGAGAACTTATCTTATTGCATTAACAGCCGCCGTTTGCCTTACACAGGTTGGGCCAACCGCACCAAGAAATATCAACGGAACCGTTTACGACTCTTTTGATAAAAAGCCCATGACAGGCATAACTGTAAAGGTTGAGGGCAACAACACTCCCGTCTACACCAATTCAAAAGGCCATTATGCTATAGCCCTTACTGACAGCAAATATCAATTGGTATTTACCGCCAAAGGGTATAAGCCCGAAACTTTGCGGGTTGGCAAAAGCAATTTGTTGAATGTGTATTTGAAGCGGAGCATAATATATAAAACCGATACAGTTGCATATGCTGCAAGTGCCTATAAGGTAAGGGGCAACGCTGATGAAATGCTTAAAAAGGTGGAAGGCTTTGAAGTAGACAAAAATGGGGGTATCACCTATCAAGGGCAACCTGTAACGAGAGCGAAAATAAACGGCAAAGATTATACCGGTGGAGATGTCGCGCGGGCGATGCAAAGCCTTCCTTCCAATATAATTGAAAGAGTTCAGGTTGTTGATGATTATGGTAGTTCTGCTGGCAGAACGGGTGTCAAATCTGGCGAGCCGGAAAAGGTGCTCAACTTAACTACAACTAACAATCAAACGTTAAATGAGGTGGTAATAGTGGGCTACGGCATGCAAAAAAAAACCGCCATTACCGGTTCAGTAGCTACAATAAACCCGCCGGCCTTAAGCGCACCTCGTGTTATGAACCAGCCCCTACAAGGAAAGGTGGCGGGTTTAGTTATAAATTCAGATAAAAGTAAAACTCAGCTAAGCGGATTGGTTAATCGCGTTGCAGATAACGACGAGTCATATAGCCCCATCATCGAAAATCAATTTATCAATCCCGCAACCACTCCGCTCTCTACCCTGGCAACTGATGTTGACGTAGCCTCATATGCCAACGTGCGCAGATATATCAATTCCGGTCAGTTACCTCCTAAAAACGCGGTGCGTATTGAAGAGATGATCAACTATTTTAAATATGATCTGCCTGAACCGGTAGCGGGAAAGCCTGTAGCTATACAAACCGAAGTTGTATTTGCGCCATGGAATGCTAAACATCAACTGGTGCGCATTGGATTAAAGGCTAAAACCATTGATAATGCCAAACTACCGCCAAGTAACCTGGTTTTTTTGATCGATGTTTCGGGATCAATGAGTGACAATAACAAGCTGCCGCTGGTAAAAACATCCCTTAAAATGCTTGTGGACCAGCTGCGCCCGGTTGATCATGTAGCCATGGTGGTCTACGCAGGTGCCGCCGGTTTAGTGCTGCCGGCCACTCCGGGCGACCAGAAACAAAAGATAAAAGATGCTATTGAACAATTAGATGCCGGAGGGAGTACAGCAGGTGGTGCCGGCATAAAACTAGCTTATAACGTTGCCCGCCAAAACTTTAAAAAAGGCGGCAATAACCGTATTGTAATGGCTACCGATGGTGATTTTAATGTAGGCCTATCAAGTGATAAGGGTATGGAGCAGCTGATAGAGGAAGAACGCAAAAGCGGTGTTAGCATCTCTATTTTAGGGTTCGGCATGGGTAACTATAAAGACAGCAAAATGGAACTGTTGGCTGATAAGGGCCACGGCAATTACGCTTATATTGATAACGTTACCGAGGCTACCCGCTCCATGGTGACCGAGTTTGGCGGTACTTTATTTACTGTTGCCAAGGATGTGAAATTACAAGTTGAGTTTAACCCTGCCAAAGTACAAGCCTACCGCTTATTGGGTTACGAGGACCGCCTGCTAGCCAAAGAAGATTTTAATAACGATGCCAAATTAGGCGGTGATATGGGCGTAGGCCATAACGTAACCGCGCTTTATGAGATCGTCCCGGTTGGAGTAAAAGATGATATGTTCGCCGGTAGCGTCGACCCATTAAAATATCAAAAAGACCCAAAGACAGATATTAAAAACACATCAGACGAATTGATGACCGTAAAATTTCGCTACAAAGACCCGAATGCTGATGTGAGCAAAATGGAGTCAATTGTGGTGGAAAACAAGACCACCGCTTTAAACAACTCATCTGAAGATATGCAATTCGCGGCAGCTGTTGCAGAATATGGTTTGCTCCTACGCAACTCACAATTTAAACAAAGTTCCAACTTTAACCAGGTTATCAGTTTAGCCAAAGGCGCAAAGGGAAAAGATGAGCAAGGCTACCGGGCTGAATTTATACGCCTTGCAGAAAGCACCCGCGATATGGCAAAAAGCAATAACCTTGCCGCCGAATAATAAGAGATTACCTAAACCCGCACTACCTTTGTTGGCCCCTCTCCGCACGGAGAGGGGTTTGGTATTACTTTTCGGCAAGCAGATCATCGGTGAGCTTTTCAAACTCGGTTATAAACTCAATGTAATGCTCGCCGGTACCCGGTCCGCTAAAGCCGGTATGTATTTTACGTACATCGCCTTTTTTATCGATAATAATGGTTGTGGGGAAGCCGAGCACTTTCTCCATCATTGGCAGGCTTTTAGCCGCTTCGCCGCGGGCGGGCGTAAAGCCTGTTATTAAAAGGGGATAAACTACATTAAAGCGGTCTTTTACTTGCTGCACCGCTTTTTTTGAACGGGCAAAGTCAGTGGTGCGCTCATAGGCAAGGCCGACTACCTCAACGCCTTTGGGCTGATATTTTTTATAGTAGTTTACCATATAGGCTGTTTCGTCCATGCAGTTAGGGCACCACGAGCCCATGATCTGAACAATTACCACCTTATTTTTAAACCGCTCATCGTTTATAGAAACGGGCTTGCCATTAAGGTCCTTAAACGTAAAGTCTATCTTTTTGAAACCTGGTTTCAGCGCCGTAAGAGAATATGCGTCGGGCAATTTTGCATTAGCATCTTTTACAGCCGTCCAAACATCTGTCCCGGTGCGGCCAGAATAGAACTGTCCGGCGGTTATGCTATCGCCCTTTATTTTGGCATTAAACAAATAAGCATGACCACCATCAAAACACGAGAGATGTAAGCTATCGCCGCTCACCACACCTTCTAAAAAACGGTAATCGCCGGTGGTAGTTAAAAATGTGCCGGTAAGTTTTGCATCGTCTTGCTTAAACTCACCTACAGCAAAATCTTTTTCTTCTCCATCGCCAAAGCCTACTGCCCAGCGGCCCGAAATATTCGCAACCGGTTTTTGATCGGTTTTAAACCGTTTGTTATTGCCATAAACCGCATTAAAATCAACAACAGCGTCGCTGTCGGCAAGATGTTTTATCCATTTGCCTACAAGCGTCCCTTCTGAAAGTTTCAATTTAAACTCTGATTCAAACAGCGGCATTTTAATCGCAACGCTATCGCCATCAACGGTAATATCAGTCACTTTAAAACGTTCGGCACCGTTAAAAATCGTCATCTGTTTTTTGCCTGCTGTATCAGTAATTTCAAAATTGAAAGGTATCTCATTCCCGCTGGCAGTTTTTAAAGCACCCCGCCATATACCCGTTTGTAACTGCGGTTTTGAACATCCGGCTAAAAGCAGGAGTATTAGCGATAATGCCGGGAGAAATCTGAATATCTTCATTGTAAAAATTTATCAAATCAAAGTTAATCAAAAAGACTCCGCTACTTTAGTATGTCGCGCGATATGACAATGCGTTGAATTTCAGATGTGCCTTCGTATATCTGCGTTACCTTGGCATCCCGCATAAGCCGTTCAACATGA
The DNA here is from genome assembly GCA_965650195.1 of uncultured Mucilaginibacter sp. GTDB lineage: Bacteria > Bacteroidota > Bacteroidia > Sphingobacteriales > Sphingobacteriaceae > Mucilaginibacter. The sequence continues at coordinate 7,843 of CBFGNU010000064.1, forward strand.
TATTCTTTTACACAACCATAACCTCCGTGTATTTGTACGGCTTCTATAGTTGTTTTCATCGCCGTTTGCGATGAAAAAAGCTTAGCCATAGCACTGACATGCCCGTATGGTTGCCCATTATCTTTTAACCACGCCGCCTTATAGCAAAGCAGGCGGGCGGCTTCTATTTCCATTTCCATATCAGCCAGCTTAAACTGCGTGGCCTGCATATCGGCAAGGGTTTTGCCAAAGGCCCTGCGCTCTTTGGCGTAATGTAAAGCCATTTCAAAAGCACCCGCAGCAATACCCAAGGCCTGCGCGGCAATTCCAATGCGACCGCCTTCCAATAATTTCATAGCCAGAGTAAAGCCTATCCCGTCATCACCAAGACGGTTTTCCTTTGGCACTTTAACGTCTGCAAAATGCAACGAATGCGTATCAGACGCACGCATCCCCATCTTGTTTTCTTTCGCACCCACCACAAAACCCTCCGTTCCCTTTTCAACAATAAAAGCGCTTATACCATGGTGTGTTTTCTCTGCATCAGTTTGTGCTAAAACAATATAAGTTGTGGCAGAATTGCCGTTAGTGATCCAATTTTTGATGCCGTTCAGCAAATAATGATCCCCCATATCTATAGCGGTTGTTCGTTGTGAAGTGGCGTCTGAACCCGCCTCCGGTTCCGAAAGGCAAAAGGCACCTATCTGTTTACCACTTGCAAGGGGTACCAAATACTTTTGCTTTTGTTCTTCAGTTCCATATTTCTCCAGCCCATAACAAACCAGAGAATTATTAACAGAAACGATCACTGACGCGGAGGCATCAATTTTTGAAAACTCTTCCATAGCCAGCACATACGACAAGGTGTCCATACCGCTCCCGCCGTAATCAGGCGACACCATCATCCCTAAAAATCCTAACTCTCCCAGTTTCCTTACCTGCTCCGCCGGAAACTTCTGCAGTTCATCGCGTTCAATAACACCCGGTTTAAGTTCCTGCTCGGCAAAGTGGCGCGCGGTCTGCCGTATCATTTGATGTTCCTCCGTCAATTCAAAATTCATATCGGCTTACTTTTAATAAAGATACGTCAGAATTTTCTGCAAAAAAAAAGAGAGCTCTTTTGAAGCTCCCTTTCCCCTAATTAATTTAAACTATTGATTAAACCCAAAACAAAGAACAAAAAACCTCAGCCTGGGCGTCTGAGAATTCAAATAATTTATGGCAGATGCGTATTGTTTTTCATAGATGTATATGCAGGGCCATTCTCCTTTCAACAAAAGTAACGCCACAACACCCATTTCTTCCTGACTTATATGTCATATTTGAAAAATCGATCCTCTTGTGTAAAACTTATTTATCCTAATAACAACTAAAAGTTTATTTTTATGTTTCGTAAAACGTAATAAAAGCAAATTTCTATGTTGTTAACTGATTTTGAGTACATTAATAGTTCTGATGAGGCTTTTAAGCGGAAAGTATCCCTTCAAATTAAACGATTGAGGAGGCAAAACCAGGTTACTCAAGAAAAATTTTATGCAGATACTAATATAAATATAGCCCGGTTAGAATCCGGCAGAATTGATATCCGTGTAGAAACGCTAAGAAAAGTTTGCTATTATTTTGATGTTTCATTGTCCGGTTTCTTTAGAGGGATCTACTAAATAGTCTAAAATAACGCACACGCGTCTGCTATTGCATACAGATGCTGTATCTTTTACACAACAATGCTGCTTTAATAAGACATTTATAATCAGCGTCGTTCATTAAATCTCTACAGCAACATAACTGCCGATTTAAATTTTTTTTAAAAATACCTTGTGTAATAAAAAATGTAGGGTATATTTGCAGCCCCAACGGAGTGGTAGTTCAGCTGGTTAGAATACATGCCTGTCACGCATGGGGTCGCGGGTTCGAGTCCCGTCCATTCCGCTAAAACAAAAAAGCCTTACTGAAAAGTAAGGCTTTTTTGTTTTTATGTCCTTATTCGGCAACAAAAACCCCCACGATTTTATCGCAGGGGATAGCAAACTTAAAAACTGAACTGTAATCTGATTTATTATCTAACGGCAATTTATGCTGAATGCTGCATTGATGTTGAGCGTATTACTTGGCGCATCATAAATGGCGGTTCCCGTTATACCGTTTATTGATGGAAAAGTAAAGTTTGCAGGAGCCATAGTAAATATAGACGACTGATACCAGAAGTAATTATTGTAGGCATACATATAATACCTGTTCCCATTAAATAATTTTATGGTGTAACGCCCTGCACTACCGGATATACCGGCACCAAAAGCATACTTTATTGCACCATTGCTTATATAAACATATGTCCATGGTTCCTGACGCAAGGCGGCGGCACCCTCATCATATAAATAAAACCAGCCCGATGGCATCAGGTTTATATTTTTATTGCTGCAACGACCTGTAACATTAAAGTTTACGTTAATTATTGCCGGTGTTTTGGGCTGACCAAATGTGAGATCAACAGAGCCTTGTGTGCATGGGTTGAACTGGTGTGTTTGCGCGAGTATAGGTAAGCGGGGGTTAAGATACAGGTTGAAACTGCTGATAACCACCTTACACTTAGCTATGTTTGGTACAGATGGAAATACAACAACCTCTCCATCGCGTACAAAAACACCATGTGCCCCGGCCAGATACTGGTTGTTTGGCGTAACAATAGTTACATCATAGATGCCGCTATTACCTGCGCCGCAGTGTATTCGCACGGTTAAAGGTGTAAAACAGGTGCCATATACCTGGCCTGCAATGGCCCAGCTCCAATCCAAATTAAAACAGCAAAGGTGTGATGTTTCGAAGTTGGCCACCAGACTGCCTCCATCAGTTGTAATGGTAACATTTCCCTCAGCTTTCCATTGCCCGGTTTCTTCATCAAGACTCCATAGCGGCACAGTATCGCCGACTTGTATATTTTCGCCGGTTACAAAATTGGTGGTGTTCGGATCCAGCTTCATACTCACCTGCAATGGTTTTGAAAAGCGCCGCACCTGTGTACCATTCGCTGTCATTTTTATAGATAAAAGCCCTGCCGAAACAAAGTTGATTGGGTTGCCTCCATTTATCTGGTTGCCTTGTTGATCAACCACATTGCTCGGATGGAATCCGCCTGGAAAAGCGCCGTATGATGTTGTAGAGGTGGCACTATAGTCAACAATATTTGAATTTAACTGTGTGGCGTTTATTGGCGCACCGCTTGCGTTAAGCATTTGGGTGCCCGGTTGAATTTTTATTTGGGCGCTTTCTACCATCCCAATTCCTGGCGGCACACTTAAAACATCGCCACTTGATACGCCGTCAGAAAGCGGGCTGCTTTTTACCAAGACCCCTGTTCCTTCCGGTGGATTATCATATTCTACTAACGCAATGTCAACTATTGTAGCGGTATCCTTTGTAATGGTTACCGTTTGAGATATGGGCGCGAAACCCGGTACATCTGCTGACACATTAAAAGTAACCGGCGATGAAGGAGACGGCGCGGCACCTAATGTTAATGACAAAGGCAAAAAGCCATGCGAGGCTTTAAAGCCTGTTGTAGCGCCGCCGTCTGTTTGTACCAGCGCAGCATTTTTGCCGGTTATGGTAACTTTAAACTCCTGCGGCTGGTTAGTTGATGCGGTGTTTGCATTGGCAAAATGCAGCAATACCGGCGCTTTGGTAAGTGTGCTTTCATTAATTGTAAGCTCAATTCCCTCGTTCGGCTTTTTACAACTATTCGCAAAAAGGATCACAGAAATAAGCACTGCTATTGATGCAATCGTAGTAGCTACACGCGTTTGCTTTTTTAAGTGCGCCAGCCAAAAATGGTTATAAGTTGTTTTCATAGGTGATAATTATTTTATTTTGATGTTAAAGTTGATTTGCATAACAGGCATCCAGCGATAACCCTTCATGTTTTCATTAAAGCGCTGGGCAGCCGCCTCATTATTCGCAAACAGATTAGTGCCGGTAAATGAGGTGCCTGGCCGGGATAGGTAGTAGGTGCCCAGATCAAGGTTAACGTTAAAGCGTCGGGCAGGAAAGGGTTTTAACAGGCTTAACCCGGCATATGGGGCAAAGCCGCGCCAGCTAATCCCCGCGTCTATTACTCCTAACTGGTCTTTACTAAGGGCCCGGCCACCTATACTGTAGCCGTCAAGAGGCGAGATCAATGCATTGGCATTCCCTTTTATAAGATAAGCCGCACCACCCACAATACGGATGAACTTTGATTTAAAGAGGGCGAAATCTACCATTAGGTGCACGTTTGCAAAGCGTGCTGCAAGTTCTCCGTTAACCGGGAATGAAGAAAAAGTAAATCCTTTGTTTGCGTTCACCGGTACAATACCAAACCCCAGCCGGGCCGAGAGGCTCGGTAATATTCCATACTTTACATCGGCACCCAAACCTTGTGTGCCCGCTAATAACTGTACGGAAATGGGCGAATTAAACGCCATAGGTTGCGCTGCGGAAACGATAACGCCCTCTTTTGATGCAGCGGGTGGTTGTGCATGGGCAAGCGGACCCGACAGTATAAATGCGAAAATTGTAAATAGTCTTTTCATTTTGCGATATTTTTTTGTCGTGATTTTTTTTGACGTAAAGCGGTTTCGTCTTGTTTTGAATGGCTAAGGGCCGTGATACAGAGTATCATTACAATAATTGTGGCTATTAGGGTCATAGTGGGTCGCGTTATAATTGTGTTTTTGTTTATGTTTACTCAACACAATTTTATGGCGGACGGCCAACGCACACAATACAAACGAATTGGTATTTTATGTTGCCCAAGCGGCAAGTAGTTTTACCGTAAGTTTATTTATCAGAAACATGACAGGAAAAAAATTATCAGTAATTATAGCAGACGATCACACGTTGTTTATAAACGGCCTTCGCATGCTATTAGAAAACGAACCTGATATAGAAATATTAAACGTTGCCGGAGATGGCAAAGAGTTGATGGTTTTACTTAACACTAATACGCCTGATCTTATTTTGTTGGATATAAATATGCCGGGCATTAACGGGCTGGAAGCGTTGCGTCGGGTAAAGGCCTATCACAGTAAAATTAAGGTGATTATGCTATCAACCTATAATGAAGAGCATTTAATTGAGAAAGCAAAGGCCGGTGGCGCAGATGGCTATTTATTTAAAAATGTTGACAAAAGCGAACTGCTAAACGCTATGCATACTGTTTGTGGCGGGGGCACGGCCTTTCCACAAAAAATTGTACCGGTTGTTAATAATAAATTTGATGAGCCTGATCCTTTTTTAAAACAGTTTCAATTAACAAAAAGGGAGTTGGAGTTGTTGCAGCTTATTAAACAAAATCATACCAACCAACAAATGGCCGACCGATTGTACCTCAGTATTTATACAGTAGAAACTCACCGTAAAAATATAATGCAAAAGCTGCAATTGAAAAACCCGGTTGAGTTAACCAAATTTATAATGCAGTATAATTTATAATGTGCTAACCGGAATGTAAACAGATATTAGTGTACCGCTGCCTGGCTGCGAGTCTACATCTACCTTCCCTTTTAGAAAGTTTATACGCGATCGCAGGTTGCCAAGCCCCATACCTGCATTAAAATCAGGATCACTAGTGTCAAACCCTCTGCCATTGTCCTCAATAGTCAGGCTAATGCTGCGTTCGTCCCTTATCAATGAGACATCTACCCTGTCGGCTCCGGCATGCTTAATCACATTGTTTACACTTTCCTGCAAAACCCTGTATAATATAAGTTCAACCGTGTCATTAAACGGCTCATCAAAGCCCTGGCTAAAAAAGTTAAAGCTTATTGATCCATTTTCAACATTGCTAATAAACTGCTTAACAACTTTAGCCAGGCCTGTTTTATGCAAGGCCCACGGCATCATATTGTGCGATATCGTTCGCACCTCCTTAAACCCATCATCCACCATGCCTAAAACACGATCAAAACGCTTCTGCTGTTCTTCATCTTTAAACGGCAACTCGCTTCCTATTATACTTAAATTAATCTTAGCTGCCGACATAGTTTGGCTCACGCTGTCATGCAGGTCGCGGGCTATGCGCTGCCGTTCGCTTTCCTCGGTTTGAATAATGGCCTGCATGGCAATATTGCGCTGCTTTAACTGCGTTTGCTTATAGTAAATAAATCCTATTATCAGCAGCAAAACTATTACCACCGAAATGCCCACCATCCAATAGTTACGTTTGCTTATCTCAAATTGCTGACTAAGCACCTGCGCTTCGCGCTGTTCATAGTTAATTTTTAAATCTTCTGCCGTTTTTGCTGCCGGCGAGTTAAGGAGATCGACAATTGCACGGCGTTTTTTTAGATACGCAAGTGCCTGCTTATTATCACCGGTAAACTCGTATATGTCGGCAATTTGGTTTACCGCACTTAACTGCATATCGGCGTAGTTTATCTTAGTTGCATACGTCAAGCAACTTTTTAAGGCGTTTAATGCCTGGGGATACATTTGCTTGTTTTTGTATAACAGGCCCAGGTTAAAATAATTTATACTAAGCGCCAGTGTATCGTTTAATGATTGCTTTGTTGCAATTGTTCTTATTATACTGTCTATTGTTGGTGTTTCCTGTTTAATGGTGCCTTCAACCTCCGTCATAAAATTATGGCTATACATCTCGGCAGTGTTATCATTCGCTTTTTTTGATATCCGGAGAGAATCGGCAACATCATACGCCCGGCGCAGATAGTCAAGCGCACCACTGTAGTCCCGCCTTACTTCTTGTATCAAAGCCAGTTGTGTTAGGGCAGCTACTCTTGCTTCATTTGCGCCGGTTTGCTCCGCGTGCAAAGCCGCTAGCCGGTAAAGTTCGGATGCTTTATCGTAATTCCTACTTTCAAAGTATGCCTTTGCTTGTCCGGCCAAATCTGGGTCTTTACCAAAACTCTGAGTTTTTAAATTCCCGTCGCTCTGTGCCTGGCAAGGCGATAGGCAAAAAAAAAGCAAAAAAAACGTTAGGTATTTCATAGCCGGGTGAATAAACCCTTTTAAAGATAATAAAAAACCCAACGGCAAGTAAATTATACTAATGGGATGATGAATAATAAGCACAAAAAAACCGCGACGCAAAGTGTCGCGGTTAATAAGGAAGATGCAGGGTAAGCTAAACAAAAATGAATATTACCAGCGCTGTTACTAAGGATAGTACAAAAAAGAAGGTTTGCTTTTTTTCTGCACTCATTATGTCAGGTATTTTACCTGTACCCTGCAATTTTCGATATTTGAGCATATACATGCGCGATAGCGCGATGAAAATAATTGGTGTAGAATAAATAATCACATCTAAAAATGTTTCCATGGCTTTTATGTTTTGATGATACAA
>CBFGNU010000065.1:0-15074 GCA_965650195.1 uncultured Mucilaginibacter sp.
GTTACAGCAATATTACCGGCAACCGTATATCACAATTTAACGGACAACTGACGATTTACCCCTTAGGTAACTTAAACCTGTATACCATCAGTCGGGTTGCAGTTCAAAGCGGCGATGTACAACAAACCATATTTAACCAGGCAGTCGGCTTTAAAGTGGCTAAACAATTTTGGCTGGAGGCCTCTGCCGCATTTGGCGCTATGAACAATTACCTGGAAGCCGATGCCTTATATGTTTATAATGCCATTGACCTTACCAAACAAAAAGCGGGTGCAACTGTGTTCCACACGCTTGGCAAGCATGCTGTCGTACACCTTAATTACACTTTTGAACAAAAACAGGACTATTACTTAAACAATGATTATAACCAAAATTCAATAACCGGAGGATTTACATGGAAATTTTAAGAAAAGCATTTTTTGCCGTTGGGCTACTTTATATCGCTACATCAGCATATTCGCAAAGCAGCTCGGCAGCTATGCAAAAAGCGTTTCGGAGCAGTTATGCTAACGAAACAAAAAAAAGTTATCAGGCTGCTATTGCTGATATAACGCCCTACTATGCCGATAGCAATTATGAGCTTAACTTACGCCTGGGCTGGCTTCACTATCTGAATAATAATTACACTTCGGCACAAAACTATTATGTAAAAGCAACTAAACTGAAACCCAATTCAATAGAGGCGAAATTTGGTTACATAAAGGTATTATCAATACTGGCAAGCTGGGATAAAGTACTTGAGCAATATAACGCCATCCTTAAAATAGACCCTCAAAATACCCAGGCTAATTACTGGACGGGTATGATTAATTATAACCGTAAACAATATGATGCCGCTATTAAATACTTCAGCAAAGTAGTGGCGCTCTACCCTTTTGATTATGACGGCACACACATGTTAGGTTGGAGCTACCTGATGACGGGCCGTAAAGCCGACGCGCGCGCTTGTTTTGAAAGGGGTTTGTTGATAAAACCTGATGATGCTTCGTACACTGATGGTCTGAATAAAGCGAATTAGCTGGTTGATCTTTTGCTTTAAACAAAAGCCTGTAAATAATATATTTACAGGCTTTTACAAAATTTACCCCCTGCTTATTTAAGCGTGACTTGGGTCAAACTCTATGATCCATTCAATACCGTATTTATCTCTGAACATGCCGGCATAAGTACCCCAGGGACTGTCGCCTATTTCCCCTTCTACATCTCCACCCGCGGATAATCCGTTAAATATTTTGTCCGCTTCTTCACGGCTTTCGGCAGCCACTGCTATTTTAGACCTGTTCTCGCTTTCGTTTACCGGCCCCATAAATTCAGGAACATCATTGGCTATTAACATATTGTGTTTACCAAGCGGTAAGGCAATGTGCATTATTTTGTTGGCTTCGCTTTCCGCAACCGTAAATTCTTCGCTTGCCAGGTCTTTGAAACGAACGACCTTTGCAAACTCGCCGCCAAAAACTGATTTGTAGAAAGTGAATGCTTCCTCAGCATTGCCGTTAAAGTTGATCCAGGGATTTATTGCTCTCATAGTTATTTTGTTAAAATGATTATTATTTCTGTGTTAAGCTCGCCAGCAGTTCTTCCAGGTTCTTTAAGGTCATGGCGAAGCCTATTTTGAAGCCCTCTAATAATTTATCCAAACGCTCAAACGATTCATTAAAAATGGTAATGTCCACTTTGGTTATGCCATTTTGCTCGCTGAAATTGTAATCCCATTCAGAACCCGGCAGTTCACGGTTTTCGTCTTTATCAGAAAACGCGTTGTACATTTTAAAGTTGGTTTTCGGGGTAATGGAAGTAAATTCCTGCACAGCCCAACGCTCCTGCCCGTCGGGACTTATCATGGCGTAAAATCTTCGCCCGCCCACTTCAAAATTCATATACTTGGTTTTGGCGCGCATAGGTGCCGGTGCACCCCATTGGTCGAGCAGTTCGGCCTTAGTAAAGGCATCCCATACCAAAGACTGTCCGGCATTAAATTCCCTGGTTATATAAACCATTTTAGCTGCCTTGTCAACGTTAAAATCAAATAGCAGATCGTTGTTCATTTTTCTTGTTGTTTAAGTGTTGATAATACTTTGTCGAGCTGGTTAAACTGAGTTTCCCAGTTTTGCCTCAATTGCGCTAACCAGTGGTCAAATTCCTGCATTTTTTGCACGCTAAAGTGATAATAGATCTCCCTGCCCCTTTGCTCCGGTTTGATCAATTCACATTCCTGCAATACCTTAATATGTTTTGATACGGCCTGCCGGCTCATATCAAACTTTTCGGCCATTACATTTGGCGTTAATGCCTGTATAGTCAATAAAGTTAAAATGGCCCTCCGCGTCGGGTCAGCTATGGCCTGGAATATGTCTTGTTTCATTTTTTAAACATCAATTGCGCAACCCGCAGGTTGCAAATATATATGCAACTTTTGAGTTGCGCAAATTTTATTTCAATTAAATTTAATTATGGCGCACTTAAGGCATTAATGGCCCTCGTTTTGCTTAATGGAGGTATGAAGAGAAAAGTACTTGTAATTGAGGATGAACCCGTTATTGCCGAAATGATATGCATTATACTGGAAATGGAAGGGTTAAACGTGGTTAGCCTGGCTGATATGGGGACGGCAAGGCAAAAACTGCATAGTAATGAGATCGGATTAGTGCTGCTTGATCTCAATCTGAAGGGCGAAAGCGGGCGAACTATATGTGAATACATCAAAGGACAAGCCGACCTAAAACACATACCGGTCATCCTGGTTTCTGCCAATCTCGATCTGGAAAAGATAAAAATAGCCTGCGGTGCCGACGATCATATTGCAAAACCTTTTGAGCTGACAGATTTCACCAGTAAAGTAAGGCAATACGCTTTAAATTAGTCGCTAAAGGGCCCGACTACCGGCCAGACTTTCTCTGCGATCTTGGTGTTACTCTAAACGAGGTAATGCAATTTGCAGCAACCAATTTAAAACGAGTTTGTTTAATGCTTATGGCAACGATCAATATCCTCGAACGCAAAACAGTGCCGGATACCCAGTATCCGTTAGAACAAATCAAATTTCAAAAACCCGACCTGGAAGGTGAAATGCACGACCAAACAAATGAAGTGTATTTCCGGCCTGATGCGGTTGCCGTACTGCTGGCCGATACAAAAGCCAAGACCTTCCTGCTCACCCGCCAGTTTCGCCTGCCTACCTTTCTTAATGGAAGGGAAACCGGTTACCTGGTTGAAACTTGTGCCGGTCTGATTGATGATGGCGAAACGCCGGAACAGGCAGCACTTAGGGAGGTTGAAGAAGAGACGGGTTATGCCGCCGGCAACCTGCAAAAAATAGGTGCTGTTTACACTTCGGCGGGCGGCCTTACTGAATATGTTCACCTATTTATGGCAACGTATGATAAAGATAAACAACACAGCGCAGGCGGTGGTAAAAAAGGCGAAGGCGAGGATATTGAACTTATTCACATAACATTTGACGAGGCCAAAGAAAAAACCCTGGCCGGCGCTATTAATGATGCTAAAACCATGCTTCTGCTACAGCATTTTTTTCTCCGTCATGACAAAGAAGGGTTATAAAATTACCTTCGGCCGGTAGGCACTCAATAAAGCACCTTTTACAAACTTTTAATTTTTTTTATATTAAACAAAAAAGCCTATAAATTTTAGATTTACAGGCTTTTGGCTATTTCGCGGTGAGGGAGGGAATTGCATCGCCTCTGAATACCGCTCTCATTCAATATCTTACAATGGATTTAATTCTTTACTCACCGAATTACTCACCACTTTTATTGTACAGATTAATTGCAAATCTTATTAAGACAAATATAGCTATTTCCAATATGATCTAATGGCAAATAAAGTAAACAAATGTAAAGGCGAACAAAGGAATTTGGAGCAATCTACATTGTTTATCTCAATGCGGAAATCGAACTCCACTCTTAATCTTTATTTTATAATGCTTTACAAAAAGATTGTTATGTGTTCAGCGAATCACAAAATCCGATATCTAATATAGTGTACAAGTTTTTTTTGTAAAAAAAAGCACTTATACACTAAGAGCCTTGCTTCTCTTACAAACATATTTTTAGTAATTGATCGTGTGAGCTTGTGATCATCCTAATTAAACTCGCGCTCATATCTCTAACCACTTATTTTGACAATCAACCTTTTCATTTTGGAAGGGTTTTTTGCTTTAATTTCAAGGCGATAAAATCATAAAGCACTGATTTTAAATAAGATAATTAGCTTTTTATTTTTTTGGTATCCCTTTGGCATAGCCTGAATCAAAACGTAAAAAAATGATCACACTACTGCTTTTGCTGGCCATGCTCATCTTCTGCTGGCTCATGTACAAATCCATTGACTGGTTCGAAAAAATCTAAAACTATGTTAGCACTATTCATCGTTTCCATTGCGGTATTCATATACATGGTATATGTGCTGCTGAACCCCGAAAAATTTTAATTGTAAAACATCATGAACACAGAACTACTTGGAATAATCGCTTCCATGGGCATCACGCTGCTGATTGCTATCCCACTGGCGAAGTACCTGGCCAAAATGTTTGCCGGGGAAAAGGTATGGACGGATTTTATGAAACCGCTGGAACGCGGCATTTACAAACTATCAGGCATTAAGCCGGACGAGCCAATGAACTGGAAACAGTTTTTGAAAGCTATGATGACAATTAACCTGCTTTGGCTGGTTTACGGTTTTTTTATGCTGATGTACCAGGACAAGTTGCCGCTTAACCCGGACGGCAATCCCGGCCAGACACCTGATCTCGCTTTTAACACCATTATCAGCTTTGTGGTGAACTGTAATTTGCAGCACTATAGTGGGGAAAGCGGCGCTACCTATCTGACGCAGCATTTCATATTTATGTTCCTGCACTTTGTGAGCGCGGCTACGGGTATTGCCTGCGCAATAGCTGTATTCAAAGCATTCCGCGACAAAACCACAAATAACCTGGGTAATTTTTGGGATTACTTTGTAAAAGCGATTACCCGATTATTATTACCCATCTCGATTGCGATCGCCTTAATACTTACCTTCAATGGTACGCCTTCAAGTTATGCGGGGAAAGATCAATTCATTTCTTTGCAGGGCGACACCGTAAACGTATCACGCGGCCCTGCCGCGCAGATGATCGCTATTAAACACTTAGGGACAAATGGTGGCGGCTATTTTGGTGTAAACTCTGCACATCCGCTTGAAAATCCAAATTACCTGACTAACATGACCGAGATCATAGCGCAGTTTATTGTGCCGGTGGCCATGGTATTGTGTTTTGGTTTATTCATCCGCCGCAAAAAACTGGCCTGGGTCACTTTTGGCGTAATGATGCTCGGTGTATTGATGCTGATGATACCCAGTATCACCAGCGAAATTAGTGGAAACCCCCTCATTGCCAAAATGGGGGTAAGCCAGGTGACCGGTGCTATGGAAGGTAAAGAAGTGCGCTTCGGCCCAATGGCTACAGCCTACTGGGGAACGCTAACCACCGTAACCTCTACCGGTTCGGTAAATGGCATGCACGATAGCACCATGGCACTTACCGGTTTGTGGCAGCTATTGGCCATGATGATCAATTCGTTCTTCGGTGGATGTGGTGTAGGTGTACTTAACTACTTTATTTATGTCATCATCGCCGTGTTTATCTCCGGTCTGATGGTGGGGCGTACGCCTGAGTTTTTAGGGCACAAAGTTGAAGCACGGGAAGTAAAGATCGCGGCGCTGGTCACTTTACTTAGTCCTTTCCTTATTATGGTAGGTACTGCACTGGCCTGCCATGTTTTTAATACTTATCCAAATGCAGACTGGTCGGTCAAACCATCGGCTTGGCTAAACAATCCCGGCTACCACGGCTTTTCTGAGATGTTGTACGAATATACCTGGCCAATGCCAACAATGGTTCCGGCTTTGAGGGTTTGGGCGACAATAATATTTGGTGGAACCTGAGTACGGGCGTGGCGCTGTTCTTTGGGCGTTTCCTGCCCATTATCGGGCCTGTTGCCATTGCCGGTTTGCTGGCCAATAAAAAGTATGTGCCTGAGTCAGCCGGTACCCTGAAAGTAGATTCTCTCACTTTTGGTGTAATGACCTTCGCCGTGATCCTGGTATTAAACGCTCTGTCTTATTTCCCTGCGCTGGTTTTAGGCCCTATTGCAGAGTATTTTTCAATGAAATAATTGATCTGAACAAATGAAAACACAATCCAATAAATTATTTGAACCGGCACTGGTGCAAACCGCCCTTAAAGAGTCGTTCATTAAGCTGAACCCCAAGGTTATGCTGCGTAACCCGGTGATGTTCACCGTTGAAGTAGGCACAGCCGTCATGCTTTACGTAAGCATCTATAGCTTTACGCACCACGACCAGGGATCATTCGCTTATAACTTTTCCATATTCATTATCCTGTTGCTTACTGTATTATTCGCCAATTTTGCCGAGGCTATTGCCGAAGCACGGGGTAAGGCCCAAGCCGACAGTCTGCGTAAAACCCGTGAAGAAACACCTGCCAATATATTGCTAAGCGATGGCAGCATTGTTAGCAAATCATCCAGTGAGCTGCGCAAAGGTGATGTGTTCGTTTGTGAAACGGGTGATACCATTCCAACGGACGGCGAGATCATTGAAGGGCTGGCCACCATTGATGAATCAGCTATTACCGGCGAATCAGCCCCGGTTATACGCGAAGCAGGCGGTGACAAGTCATCCGTTACCGGCGGTACCAAGGTGTTGTCCGATCATATCAAGGTTAGGGTGACCACCGAGCCGGGCGAAAGCTTCCTGGATAAGATGATCGCTTTGGTAGAGGGCGCTTCCCGCCAAAAAACACCAAATGAAATTGCCTTAACCATCCTGCTGGCCAGCTTTACGCTCATCTTTGTTATAGTATGCGTTACTTTGAAGCCATTTGGTGACTATGCCAAAACGCCCATCACTATCGCGGCGCTCATTTCGCTATTTGTTTGTCTGATCCCAACCACTATCGGCGGCCTATTATCGGCTATAGGCATTGCGGGAATGGATCGCGCCCTACGTGCCAATGTCATCACCAAATCGGGTAAGGCAGTAGAAACTGCCGGTGACATTGATGTATTACTGCTGGACAAAACTGGCACCATTACTATCGGTAACCGCAAAGCCACGCATTTTTGGCCTGCCTTAGACATATCGGCGGAAGATCTGATGAAAGCGGCTGTATTATCATCATTAGCGGATGAAACCCCTGAAGGTAAATCTATCGTGGAACTGGCTTCGCAAAATAAGACGAAGATCGCGCTTACAGCACCGGCTGAATTCATCAAGTTTACAGCAGAAACCCGCTCCAGTGGCATCAATACGGCCGATGGCCTGCGCATCCGCAAAGGTGCTTTCGACTCGATACGCAACCTCTCGGTAAATGCCGGACATACTTTCCCTGATGATGTGGTTGAGCGTGTTAAAGAAATATCCTCTAATGGTGGTACGCCATTGGTAGTTTCCCAAAATGAAAAGGTTTTAGGCACTATTGAACTACAGGATATTATTAAACCAGGTATTGCCGAACGTTTTGAGCGCCTGCGCAAAATGGGTATTAAAACCGTAATGGTTACCGGCGACAATCCGTTGACTGCCAAATTTATTGCTGAAAAGGCCGGTGTAGATGATTTTATTGCTGAGGCCAAGCCCGAAGATAAGATGAACTACATTAAGCACGAGCAAAACAGCGGCAAACTGGTAGCAATGATGGGTGACGGCACCAATGATGCCCCTGCACTTGCACAGGCTGACGTGGGTGTGGCGATGAACAGCGGAACACAAGCGGCCAAGGAAGCCGGCAACATGGTGGATTTGGACAACGACCCAACCAAACTGATCGAGATTGTCGAGATCGGTAAACAGCTGCTCATCACCCGTGGTACACTGACTACCTTTTCTATTGCCAATGACGTTGCCAAGTATTTTGCTATTGTACCGGCGTTGTTTATCGCTTCGATACCCGCTTTGCAGGCCATCAATATCATGAACCTGCACAGCCCTGAAAGCGCCATCTTGTCGGCAGTGATCTTTAACGCGATCATTATCCCGATGCTGATCCCGCTGGCTTTAAAGGGTGTGGAATATAAACCAATCGGTGCCAGTGCACTGTTGCGCCGTAATCTGTTGATCTACGGTTTGGGCGGTGTTATTGCCCCCTTTATCGGCATCAAATTAATTGACCTGGCAGTTGCCTTGTTTATATAAGACATGAGTATTGAGATGTGAGATATGAGACAAAGATTTCAAACATACCTCTCCTCAAATAAATAAATGAAATAACAGGCGAAAAGATAAGAGTCTCAAATCTCATATCTAACGTCTCAAATCTAAAAAATATGAAAAAGTATCTTTTAACTTCCCTGCGCTTAACCTTGGTGTTAACCGTATTGTGCTGTGTTATTTATCCTTTATTGATCTCGGCTGTGGGCAAATTGTCAAAAGGCAAAGGCAATGGCGAAACCATCATTGTAAATGGTAAAGTGGTAGGTTATGCAGCCATTGGCCAAAGTTTTACCAAACCGCAATACTTCTGGGGTCGGCCTTCTGCTGTGAGCTATAACGCGGCCGGTTCTGCCGGTTCAAACAAAGGGCCAAGTAATTCTGATTACCTGAAAGACTTGGCCAGCCGTATTGACACGCTCTTAAAATATCACCCTTACTTAAAAAAGAGCGATATACCGGCTGATATGGTCACTGCTTCGGGTAGTGGCCTCGACCCTGATATCTCGCCAGCAGCCGCAAAAATGCAGATAAAGCGTGTGGCCCAATATCGTAAACTGGATGAAGCCAAAGTAGCGGCCTTGGTAGACAGTCATACCGAACAACCTTTGGCGGGGCTTTTCGGCCCAGCTAAAGTCAATGTATTGAAACTGAATGTGGCGTTGGATGAATTAAAGTAAACTTTATGGCGGCTGCTTGCGCGTTATAAAGAAATATAAAACCCTAATTTAGTTTCGATGAGATCGGAAAATGTGAACGATGACCGGTCGGCCGGCCGCAAAAAACGGCCGGCTATTTTTGAAAAACAACAATGGACAGTGAAAATAAAGATAGCTCGGTAAAGGACTTCATCGAACTGGTGAAAAAGTCCCGGCGCGGTAAACTGAAAGTTTATATCGGCATGAGTGCCGGTGTGGGCAAAAGCTACCGGATGTTACAGGAAGCGCACGCGTTGCTGAAGAACCATATAGATGTGCAGATCGGCTATATCGAAACCCACAACCGGGCAGAAACGCACGCTTTACTTGATGGCCTGCCCGTAATTGCCCGGCGAAAGGTATTTTATAAAGGCAAAGAGCTGGATGAAATGGATCTGAAAGCCATCCTTAACCGGCACCCCGAAGTTGTGGTTGTAGATGAACTGGCCCACACTAATATTGAAGGCAGTAAGAACGGCAAGCGCTGGCAGGATGTGATGGATATCCTACAGGCGGGCATCAGCGTAATCACTGCGGTCAATATTCAGCACCTGGAGAGCCTGAACGAGGATGTTGAAGAGATCACGGGTATAGCTATTACCGAGCGCATCCCCGACAAGATCTTGCAACTGGCAGATGAGATCGTCAACATTGATTTAACCGCCGATGAACTGATCGGCAGGTTAAAGGAAGGTAAGATCTATGATAAGAGTAAGATAGAGCGCGCCCTACAAAACTTTTTTAAAAGCGACAAGATATTGCAACTGCGTGAACTGGCGCTAAAGGAAGTGGCGCATCACCTGGAGCGTAAGATCGATATCGAAGTGCCTAAGCAGATCAAGCTGCGGCCCGAAAGATTCCTGGCGTGCATCTCATCCAATGCTGAGACTTCTAAAGTGGTAATTCGTAAAACGGCACGACTGGCTTCCTACTACCGTTCGCCGTGGATTGTATTGTATGTGCAAAGCAGCAGCGAGAGTGGCGACCGAATCAAGCTGGATAAACAGCGTTTCCTGATCAATAACTTTAAGCTGGCAACCGAACTGGGTGCCGAAGTGCTCCGCGTAAAAAGCGACCAAATCACGCATACCATTATGCAGGTGGCGGAAGAGCGTGAAGTGACCACCATTTGCATAGGCAAGCCCCATTTAAACCTTTTTCAGGTGATCTTACGTACGGCGATATTTAATGAGCTGTTAAGAAAGATCGCCGCAACAGAAACCGATTTAGTTATACTATCATGAAAGTAAAAAATAAACTCCGGCTGGGATTTGGATTCCTGTTCCTCGTTGTATTGTTCTTCGGCGGCATATCCATTTTCCTGATCAACCAGATCGCGAACAACGGGAAGGTGATCCTCAAAAACAATTATGAAACACTCACCTTTGTGCGTGAAATGCGCTACGTATTAGATAACCAGGAATTGCCATTACCTGAAAGTGCACACAAAGCATTTGAAAATCAATTGATCCGACAGGAGCATAATATCACTGAAAAAGGTGAAGCGGCTGCAACCGCTGCCCTGCGCCAACATTTTCAACAACTAACTAACTCAACTGCAATACTGAAATTGATCCGCAACGACCTTCGGCAGATCGAAATACTGAATATGCAGGCCATTGTTCGCAAAAACGATCAGGCCAATCACTCGGTCGACAAAACGCTATTGTTTCTTGGCTTGTCAGGGTCGTTTACCTTCCTTGTATTATTCAGTTTTAGTGTTAATTTCCCCAGCGCAATTGCCAATCCGTTAAATGCTTTGTTAAAGGGTATCCGGCAGATCAGTAAGCAGAACTACCAGGAGCGCATCCATTTTGACAACAATGATGAGTTCGCGGAGGTTGCCGGAGCTTTTAATGAGATGGCCTCAAAACTCAAAGAATGGGAGAATAGTAACATATCGCACCTGATGTCGGAAAAACAGCGCATTGATACGATCATCGAACAAATGCAGGATGCGATCATTGGCGTAGATGAACAAGGGCAAGTCTTATTCATCAATACCAGCGCAAAAACAATGCTGAATCTAAGTGAAGAAAAATACGCGGGTCAGCAAGTAGCTGATGTGGCCAAACATAACGATCTTTTAAAATCGATTCTCGAAACCGGCACCGGAAAACCTTTCCGTATAGTGGTAAATGGAAAGGATGCCTTTTTTCAATTGGATTCTACCGAGATCACCGTACCGAACATTGCGCCTGCTGAACAGGATGTAATCAGGATCGCCCGCAATTCGGCGGGTCGGGTTTACATTTTACGCAATGTGACCGAGTTTAAAGAGCGGGACGAAGCCAAAACGAATTTTATTGCCACGATATCCCATGAATTAAAGACACCCATCTCGGCTATCAAAATGAGTATCAAACTTTTGTGCGATGAACGTGTAGGCCGCTTGAATACAGAGCAATTGGATCTGATCAATCATATTGGGGATGACGCGGAAAGATTATTAAAGATCACTTATGAACTGCTCGATCTTTCGCAGGTAGAAACCGGAAATATCCAATTAAATTTTACGGCAACTCAGCCTGAGCATATTCTCGAATATGCTATCAAAGCCGTTAAATTTGAAGCTGGTCAAAAGCAAGTTAAGCTGGAAGAATTGCTGCCGGCGCATTTGCCGCAAGTGCATGCAGACACGGAGAAAACTGCATGGGTGATGATCAATTTCTTGTCCAATGCCTTACGCTATAGTCCCGAAAGATCAAAAATCACCATTGCAGTTAAACCCAAACAAGCATTTCTGGAATTTTCGGTGCAAGATCATGGCAAAGGGATCGATCAGCAATACCGGGACCGTTTATTCGACCGTTATTTCCAGGTACCGACTGATGGGCAAAACAAATCCGGTTCAGGCCTTGGGCTGGCTATCTCCAAAGAGTTTATTTTGGCCCAGGGCGGAGATATCGGCGTGGAAAGTGAAGTGGGTAGCGGGAGCCGTTTTTGGTTTACCCTGCCGGTTGCAAAAAAGATATAAATAAGCAGAGAAATGAAACCAGGCGTATTGATCATAGATGATGAAACCAAATTATCGGCATTGCTGGCAAGGATCATCGAATTGGAGGGCTACCCCGTGTGGCGGGCAGCATCCGGTAAAGAAGGTTTAAAAATACTTGACCGGGAATCCGTGCAGGTAGTATTAAGCGATGTTAAGTTGCCCGATGTCAGCGGAGTTGATTTGGTTAAACAGTTGAAGGAGAAGAAGCCCTATGTGGAAGTGATTTGTCTGACGGCCTACGGAACCATTGCCGACGGTGTAAATGCGATAAAAAATGGAGCGTTTGACTACATCACTAAAGGCGATGACAATGAACGTATTTTACCATTGCTTTCCAAAGCTGCCGAAAAAGCAGAGGTTCAGTATAAGCTTTACCAACTGGAAAGTAAATTGATCAGCCAGCATAGCTTTGAGGGAATTGTAGGTAATTCAAGGGTCATTCAATCAGCGATCGAACTCGCCAGAAAAGTTGCACCAACCGACACCACCGTATTACTGCTGGGCGAAACCGGTACGGGTAAGGAAGTATTTGCACGTGCCATCCATTACAATAGTAACCGGAAACAGGGAAATTTCGTTGCCATCAATTGTAGCGCCTTTTCAAGAGAACTGTTAGAAAGCGAACTGTTCGGTTACCGGGCCGGGGCCTTTACCGGTGCGCTGAAAGATAAAAAGGGACTATTTGAAGAAGCGCACGGCGGAACTTTGTTCCTGGATGAGATTGGTGAAATACCAATTGATTTACAGGCGAAATTATTGAGGGTATTGGAAGCCGGTGAGTTTTTTAAACTGGGAGATTCCAAAACTTATCACACCAATGTGCGGATCATCGCTGCGACCAACCGCGATCTTCGTTCCGAAATAGAAAATGGGCATTTTAGGGGAGACTTGTTTTACCGCTTATCGGTGTTTAGCATTAGTCTGCCTTCGTTAAATGACCGTCGCGAGGATATCCCGCTGCTGGCCGAATATTACCTGAAAGAATACGCAGGCAAAATGAATCGCAAGCTGTCCGGGATCGACCCTGTGATGCTTCAGCAACTGGGAAAATATAACTGGCGCGGCAATATCCGCGAACTGAAGAATTTGATAGAACGGGCCGTGATTGTATCGGAAGATGACGTTTTAACCGCAGACACCTTACCGATGGATTTATACGGCGAGCACAATACCGCGATGACCGTTTTTGATATGGCCGAGGTAGAAAAAAATCACATCCGTAAGATGCTTGTCTATACCAAGGGTAATAAAACAGAAGCTGCAAAATTAATGAACATTGGTATTACTACCTTATACAGAAAGATTGAAGAATACCAACTGCACTAACCGTATTTAAATCAGCGCTTGCTATCATAGTATAAGGTTTTATCACTTAAACTATTTATGATTAACTCTCTTCTCAATTGATTAATAAAATTTATGATTATAAGATAGAATATTATCGCCTGTGACCTTTGTTCCGCTGCCTTCTTCTACCATGAGTTGCTTCATCATCCACATCATGAGTAATATTGATATATATAGATTCCGATTCTTCGGCCGATGGTGTAACTGGGGATTCTTGATGGGTACTTGCCATTGGCTTGATTTCATTAGTTTCAGTTACTTCAGCCATTTCCAATTCCAGCCTTTCAATATTTATTTTTTCAGCCAGGCCGCCGTTCTTTAAGGTATTGGCGTAGGCCATACTATCCTTGAGTTGCCTGTCAAATTCGAATAAGTTATCAAATAGAATTTCCCCGCTTTGTTTGAATGCCACGCGATCAAACTGCCCCATTTTTGCGGAGTGTTCGGCATTTTTACCACGCGAATTATTCTGTGGGCTAAGTTTGATTCGGTTCGTCGCGTCTTTTCTGCTAACGATGACCTGAACATGCATTTGCTCACCAAGCTTTCGTTCGCCCCGTTTTTTAAGACCTTGTTTTACTTCCGGGTCTTTGTAAGTGTAATATCGGTGGTTTTCTAACTTGGCAAACCACACCAGATCTTCGTTGCTGTTTATTCCTTCGCGTTTAAAGTTTTGTGCATAAGCATTCATTACCCGAACGGTGAATCCTTTAAGCTGATCTTTTACGCCGTCATCGCCAAATTGCTCCCTTAAAAAAGCGATCTCCTTTTGGCTCGGGCTAATGTTAACCAAAAAGAATTTCGCATCATCCCTCCCTAATTTGGCGATATTGTTGTCAATTGTTTGCATAACATGATATGGATCTATCTTAATTTCTCGGCCGTTAAACCAGTATTCCGGCTCAGTGTTCTTAGCGAACCTGTTCTCTTTCTCCAAATAGTGCACCAGGGTGCCGCTGCTGCCTTTGTTTGATGCTTCCTTGCTGTCGCTGATATTGATAAACATATTTTTTATTTATAGCGACCGAACCTGTGCCTTGACAGCGTTAATGAGTTCTTCCTTTTCCTTACCCGAAGTCATCAAGGTAAAAGCCTCTCTAGACCTGATGTAACCTTCCATTATGGCCATAAACTGTGCTTTCAACGCATCTTTACTTTTTTCACTTTTCAATATCGCATCCATTAATTGCATGAGTTGCAAAAGCACTTCAGCCTGTTCATGCTGGTTGTTCAATACTTCTACATTATGTTCGAGCACTTCTGTATTGAAACGATCAATGACCTGCCGCTGAGATTCGCCGATCCTGTCCAGTAAGGTCTTCATAGGCACAAGCAGCATATTCTCCTGTGTTCTGATAAAGCCGATATACTGCTGATGATTTTTCATCAGCGTATTTTTCAGGATTTCGTCATTCAGATCCATTGGATCTTTTTTGCTTTTGTAGAAATAATCGACCATTTGTATAAAGACCTGCCGCTTTGTCCGGCCCAGCTTAAGAGCGATCTTCTCAAACTTCTGATCAGTTATGAGCGGGTATCTTACCGATCTTACATTGATATCTTCTGTCATAGAATTCAATTTTTATGGCTGCCATCAAAAGCTATACTGCTATCAAGCTACGTAGCTATCGAGCTGCACAATGATCCAGCTACTTCGGATACTGCCAAGTATCCTGTTTTCTTTTATTTCGCACTTAAAAAATGCACTAAGTATCCCCGGAGGATACGCAAAACCCCCGTAGCGCAGCGTAGGGCAAGCAAAGTAGGGCTCTGCCCAACTTCCGCTTGCTCCAAACCAT
>CBFGNU010000066.1:0-15002 GCA_965650195.1 uncultured Mucilaginibacter sp.
TATTATCTGTAAGCGCGGTTTTAGGCACTTTCCTTTTTATATGGAGGGAAATGAGCACAGATCACCCAATAGTGAATTTCAGCATATTGCGACATCGAAGTTTTACGGTGGGCATGTTTACCTCGTTCATTTTGGGCTTCGGCTTGTATGGCTCGGTGTTCGTGTTCCCGGTATTTTGTCAAACCTTGTTAGGATTTAATGCCCAACAAACCGGCGAATTACTGTTTCCGGGTGGATTGTGTACCATATTGATGATGCCTTTTATTGGTAAAATGCTTAACAAGGGCGTTCCGGCGCAGTTAATGGCTGCAGCAGGCATGTTTTTATTCTTTGTGTTTACCAACATGCTAAGCCGCTCAACCCTGCAAACAGGCCAACATGATGTGCTGATACCTTTACTGATACGCGGTGTGGGTATGGCGCTGTTGTTTGTGCCCTTAACCACTCTGGCAATGTCAGATTTGAAAGGACCAGAGTTGGGGCAAGGCTCCGGTCTAAATAATATGATGCGTCAGTTAGGAGGATCATTCGGCATTGCGGTATTAACTACACTGATACACACCCGCCAGGCCTATCACCGAAGCAATTTGCTGGAGAACATAAACATTTACAATCCGGCATTTACCGAACGGTTTAACGCGTACCTGCATAATTTTATGGGTAAAGGCAAATCACTGATGGATGCTACAACAATGGCTTACAAAGCAATGGAGGGTGTTATTACCCGTCAAACGCTGTTACTTACCTATGATGACGCTTATTGGTTGTCGGGAATGATTATGCTGTTTTCTATCCCTCTATTGTTTTTGCAGCCTTTTAAAAAGAAGCTTAAAGCGGTTACAGACGCCCATTAAGAACAAAAGCCGTTCTCTTTTGCAAGGGAACGGCTTTCTCCAAAAAAATTAACAATTAAATTTAGTAGTCTCCGGATAACCGCTTTCCTCTCACAAAAAGTATCCGCCGGAGGTATTTGTTTAAATCTTAGCGATAAAATTATAAGTTTTTTGATAAAACAAGGCATATTTTTTATTCTTTTAATGAAATATTTTTGCCCTGTATACAAATCTGAAGGTTTTTTCTTAAACCAAAGTAAAAACAGCTATATCTTAGCTTTTTAATGTATTGATTTTGAGTTAACCTATGATATTAGCGCAAGCGTTTCAAATTTGGTGGCAGCAACAAACCTGGCAGGAGCTAACGGGTTTTATAACCGGCCTGTTATGCGTATATCTCGCTGCCAAAAACGTGATATGGAACTGGCCGCTCGCTATTATCAGTGTTGTTACCTATGCCTTCATCTTTTATGAGAAACATTTGTTGGCAGATACCGGACTACAGGTCTATTTTCTGGCGATGAATATTTATGGCTGGTATCATTGGAGCAAAAGATCGCCCACAGAAAACCTTGCGCCGGTTGTGCGGATAACAAGCCATCAAATAGTGTTAAGTGCAATTGGCGTTGCAGTTGTTACCGTATTTTTAGGATCGGTTTTAAAATATACTACTGCATCTTACCCGTATTTGGATAGCTTTTGTGCCGCCTGCAGCGTAGTTGCACAGGTGCTTTTAGCGCGCAAGGTTTTAGAAAACTGGCTGATATGGGTGTTTGTAAACATTATTTACGTTGGCATCTATCTATTTAAAGACCTGCACCTAACCGCCATAATGTATGCTATATATGTGCCCATAGCTGTATTGGGTTATTTGGATTGGAAAAAAGAGTTGAAATGATGTCGGATTTCGGATGTGTGATTTCGGATTTAATTACTTTTATGCGCTGGGTTTCATCAATTAAAAAATAATGCACAAATCCGAAATCGAAAATCCGAAATCCGAAATAAAAAAGATCGCTATAGTTGGCCCGGAATCAACAGGTAAATCTACAATGTCAGCATGGCTGGCTGATCACTATAATACCATTTGGGTGCCCGAATACGCCCGTGGCTATTGCGAAAAACTAACCGTCCCACCTACCTGGCAGGATGAGATCAATATGTTTAACGGACAAGTTGCGCTTGAGCAGGAAATGATAGAACAGGCTCGTAACGGCATCTTAATATGCGATACCACTTTTATCACTGTTAAGATCTGGAGCGACCATATTTTTGGTAGCGCTCCCGAAGAAGTAACCGAGGCACTCACTCAGCACCATTACGACCTTTACCTGCTGCTTGATATTGATATGCCCTGGCAGGATGACCCACTACGCGACTTCCCTACCCTGCGCGAGCATTTTATGGAAGTTTGGCACAGCGAGTTAAAAGCTATCAACGCCAATTATCTTGTAATAGCAGGCACCGGGCAGCAACGGTATAACAGTGCTGTTAAGGCCATAGATGACTATCTGGCCGCTAACTAAAACACTCACTATCAGATTATTTTCTTTTTCGTGCAACATTCAAACAAAGCCTGCGTCATATAACACTGAAAGCTAAACAGTTTGAGCGCCGTATTTACTGATAAGCATTACCACCTTGTTGTTGAGTGCAAACAGGGTAGTAAGAAAGCCTGCTATGATCTTTACCGATTGTATTCGAAAGCGATGTTGAACGTTGCCTTTCGGATAGTGGGAGATATTGGCGATGCTGAAGATATTTTGCAGGAATCTTTTGTTGACGCATTCAGCAAACTGAAGGATTTTAGGCAGGAAACTACGTTTGGCCTATGGCTTAAGCAAATTGTAATAAACCGCTCGGTTAATTTATTAAGAAAACGCAGGGTTGAGTGGGTGAGTTTAAACGACGAACACATTGAAACCCTGAGCGATGATGAGGTGGATGACGGCGAAGATGTTCAATACAAAGTACTCCTTATTAAAGAAGCAATGAAAGAACTGCCCGACGGTTACCGTGCGGTACTGTCATTGTATTTATTGGAGGGGTACGATCATGAGGAAATTGGACAGATATTGGGTATAACAGAAAATACCTCACGAACTCAGTTTTTACGGGCTAAAAGAAAACTGAGTGAGATATTATATAAGAAAGGACAAAAAAAATGAGCTCACGATTAGAAGATTTTATAAAAAATAACCGCGAACAGTTTGACGACTTAGAGCCGGCAGACGAATTGTGGCAGCGTATAGAGAGGGGGTTGCCCCGGCAAACCTATAATGAAAGGTTTAAGAAAAAAACATTTTCGTTCGGCTTTGTATTGCGCGTGGCAGCGGCCGTTATATTAGTTATGGCCATTTGTTTTACCGGTTATGTAAAACTAGTTGGATCACACGTTGACCTGGCCACCATAAATCCTGAATATGCGCAACAACAGGTGCATTACGCGTCGTTGGTTGAAAGTAAACGCTCAGAACTAAAGGCTGTAACCAAAGCTGATCCGCAATTGTATGAAGAATTCAATACCGAGTTTACCCGCATGGACTCAGTTTACAAACGGCTAAAGAGCGAGCTGCCCGCTAGTTTAGACCGCGAAAAAGTTTTACGTGCCATGATCCAAAATTTGCAGATGCAAACACAGGTGCTAAATCAGCAACTGAACATGGTTGAAAAATACAATAAAATGAAATTAGCCCAAAATGAGATCGAAGGTATTTAACACCCTATTAGTTCTGCTTATTGCCGTAACCGGGGTTGCAAAGGCAGATAAAATATATAAAACACATTACCTGGCTATTGATACCGGTAATAACAACATTTATATTTTAGATACACGCCAGGCTGATGAGTTAGGCGAAATTGACCCGGAAATACCCGTTGTTGTTTTATTCGATAATGACGCTTCTGTTGACGACGCTACAATTGAACTCATAAAAAATTACACCAAGAGTTACACGGTTAGCGCTAATGACAAATTGGTAATTGACAATTTATACGGAAAAATTAGCGTGAACACCTGGAACAGGAACGAAATAAAGGTTGAGGTTCAGGTTAAGGTAGCCGCAAAGGACGAAGCGGATGCGAAGCAACTGCTCAATAAAGTTAGCATCAACAACAACAAAACAGGTTCAAAGGTGTCGTTTAAAACTAATATAGCCAAAGAGGGTGTTTGGAATCTTTTAACCGGCAGCAACAAAAACATTTACAGGCGCATAGAGATCAACTACAATATATACATGCCTACCCGTAACGCGCTTAATATCAGCAACCAATGGGGAATTATTGAGCTGCCTGATTTTGAGGGGAAAGTAGTGATCAATTGCTCCTACACCAACCTGATCGCTCAGTCTCTTTCTAATACCGCAGAGATCCACATTAATAACGGCGATGCTAAAATTGCGAAATTGAAAATGAGCGACCTGAATATTTCTTACGGTAACCTAAGCCTCGGATCGGCGGATAAGCTTACGGCCGTAGTAAATTTTAGTTCTGCAAAAATCGGGAAGATCAACACCTCGGGCGTAATCAATATGCAATACGGCACCGGCCTGCAAATAGATGACCTGGATAAAAACATCAAAAATCTTTCGGTAAACTCATCATTCTCTAATGTAAAACTGGGTTTAAGCGATACAAAAAATGCCAACTTCAATGTAACTGTACGTAACGGCAGCTTTAGCTACGACAATCCTGCAATAAACATGGCAACAAAAAACCAAAGCGACTCTACAGCGAACAGCGGGCAATGGCAGCCATCGCAAAATTACCGCGGACAGGTTGGTAAAGGCAGCACTACCAAAATTATTAAGATCAACTCAAGCTACGGGAGTGTGAAGTTTAATTAGCCCCCTCCGCCCTCTAAGGGGGGAACTATTATTTGTTGCTTAAAATAGTCTCCCCTTTAGGGGAGATTATTGACGAGTATTTGTTTTTGGTGTCAATGAGAGCTTTGCCGTTTAGAGGGGCTAAAAAACCCTGCACAACAAGCCTTTAAGGTATTCTCCCTCCGGGAATGACGCTCTAACAGGATGATCTTCGGGCTGACAAAACTGGTAAATAAATTGCACCTGCTTGCCTGCGTCTAATGCTGCCCAGGCTAAAACCTGCTTAAAATTTTCCATATCCATAGCGCCCGAGCAGGAAAAAGTAGCCAGCAAACCACCGCTATTCAGCAATAGCATACCTATACGGTTTAGGTCTTTATAAGCACGTGCAGCGCGGTCAAGCGCCGAGCGGGATGGCGCGTATTTAGGCGGATCAAGTACTATGATGTCAAACTTCTCACCGGCATCCTTAAAAGCACGCAATTGCTTGTTAACGTCAGATTGTATAGCAGAGAATTTGCTTACGTCCAGCTTGTTCAGGATGATGTTTTGTTTGAGTGTTTCAATGGCCAATGCAGAGCTATCTACACTGATAACTGATGCTGCACCGCTTTTTAGCGCGTTCAGGGTAAATCCGCCGGTGTAACTAAAGCAATCCAACACTTTTTTTCCGGCGGCATGAGCAGCCACTATACCGCGGTTATCGCGCTGGTCGCAGTAAAAGCCTGATTTTTGTCCCTCGGCGATGTTGATGCTGTAAACAATTCCATTTTCTTTTACTTCAACCGATGCAGGTGGTTCATCGCCCCACAAAACAATATTGTCGGTTTCCATCCCTTCATGCTGTCGCGATGAGGCATCACTCTTATCAAAAATGCTTAGCGGGTTAAGCAGTTGCCTTAACTCGTCAATTATCACAGGCATCAATTTTTCAATGCCCGAGGTAAGTATCTGTACCGCTAAATGATCGGCGTATTTATCTACGATTAATCCCGGCAGGTAATCCGCTTCGCTAAATATTAAGCGACAGGTATCCGTATCAGCATTTAAAATGTTGCTGCGGGCATTTACTGCAGTAGCCACTTTCCGCCTTAACCAATTTTCATCAACCTGTGTATTCTCGTCCCACTCCAGCAAGCGCAGTGCAACCCTCGACTGATCGTTATAAAAACCATAAGCCATAAAATCGCCTTTGATGTTAAGCAAACGCACAATATCGCCATTGACAGGCTTACCTTTAACACGGTCTATCGCACCCGAAAACACCCAGGGATGCCTTTGATTTACTGCTTTCTCTTTATCCTTCTTTAATACGACATCAATCATGACTGCAAAAGTATTATAATTTCAGTGTAAATCCCGCTATAACTCCCCTCTTGAGGGGGGGCGCGTACGGTTGTGCGGCTGCAGGGGTGTGTTTAGCCTACTATATAACACACCCCTACACCCCTCTCAAGGGGGAATCGCACAGGCCGCCGCTCCTCTACATCTTAGGTAACACAAAAGCCCCTTCATCTCATCGACAAAAGGGCTTTATTAATATTACAGATAAAATCCTATGTATCTATACGTGCATACTTTGCATTTTTCTCAATAAATGCACGGCGTGGTGCTACCTCGTCGCCCATTAGCATAGAGAAGGTATGATCGCACTCTGCGGCATTTTCTATGGTCGCTTTCTTTAAGGTACGGCGTGCCGGATCCATTGTGGTTTCCCACAATTGCTCCGCGTTCATCTCACCCAAACCTTTGTAACGCTGCACGTGTACGCTGTCTTCTTTACCGGCACCTTTAAGGCGCTGTATAGCAGCATCGCGTTGCTCGTCGTTCCATGCATAAACAGATTCTTTACCTTTTTTAACCTGGTAAAGCGGCGGCGATGCTATATAAACATATCCCGCCTCAATCAGTTCCTTCATATAACGGAAGAAGAAAGTTAATATCAATGTTGTAATGTGCGATCCGTCAACGTCGGCATCCGTCATGATCACAATTTTATGATAGCGAAGTTTTGCCAGGTTTAACGCTTTATCGTCTTCCGGCGTACCACGGGTTACACCCAGGCCGGTAAACATGTTCTTTATCTCCTCGTTTTCGTAGATCTTGTACTCCATGGCTTTCTCCACGTTCAGTATCTTACCCCTTAAAGGTAAAATTGCCTGATACTCGCGGTTACGGCCTTGCTTGGCAGTGCCACCCGCCGAGTCACCTTCGACAAGGTAGATCTCGCATAAAGCAGGATCACTATTGGCGCAATCTGCCAGTTTACCCGGCAAGCCCGATCCG
This sequence comes from uncultured Mucilaginibacter sp., assembly GCA_965650195.1. Lineage (GTDB taxonomy): Bacteria > Bacteroidota > Bacteroidia > Sphingobacteriales > Sphingobacteriaceae > Mucilaginibacter. The sequence continues at coordinate 6,944 of CBFGNU010000066.1, forward strand.
CTCATAACGTTTTTACGTTGAACCAATTCGCGTGCTTTACGTGCAGCAGCACGGGCAGTAGCGGCTAATACCACCTTTTGAACGATCATTTTAGCTTCGCGTGGATGTTCTTCCAGGTAGTTGCCTAAAATCTCACCTACAGCCTGGTCAACCGCTCCCATTACCTCGTTGTTACCCAACTTGCCTTTGGTCTGGCCTTCAAACTGTGGCTCCTGTACTTTTACAGATATAACGGCGGTTAACCCCTCGCGGAAGTCATCGCCAGATATCTCCACTTTAAGGTTCTTTAACAAACCTTCTTTATCGGCATAGTTTTTTAAAGTACGGGTAAGCCCGCGACGGAAACCTGCAACGTGCGTACCGCCTTCAATAGTATTAATATTGTTTACGTAAGAGTGTACGTTTTCTGAGTAGGTATCATTGTACTGCAAAGCCAGCTCAACCGGGATACCTTGTTTAATACCATCAACATAAATTGGCTCGGGTATAATAGAGGTACGGGTACCATCCAAAAATTTAACAAACTCGCTTAAGCCACCTGTTGAAAAGAATTCTTCCATTGGGAAGCTTCCGTCTTCGTTGGCTTCGCGCTCATCAGTTAAGGTTAAGCGGATACCCTTATTTAAGAAAGCCAGCTCGCGTAAGCGGGCAGCCAAGGTATCAAACTTATATTCGGTTGTTAATTGAAATATTGACGGGTCGGGCTGAAAGGTTTGCGTTGTACCTGTGCGATCTGATACGCCGATCTCTTTTACCTCAAACAAAGGCTTTCCCTCTGAGTATTCCTGCGTAAATATTTTTCCCTCGCGTTCAACAACCGTTTTCATGTGGGTTGACAACGCGTTAACGCAACTTACACCTACACCGTGCAAACCGCCCGAAACCTTGTACGTGTCTTTATCAAATTTACCACCGGCATGCAACACCGTCATTACAATTTGTAATGCTGATACTTGTTCTTTTGTAGTAATACCTGTTGGGATACCGCGGCCGTTATCAACTACCGTGATGGAGTTGCCTTTGTGGATGGTAACATTTATCGTATCGCAATAGCCGGCAAGTGCCTCATCTATTGAATTATCTACAACTTCGTACACCAGGTGGTGCAGGCCTTTAACGCCTGTATCGCCAATGTACATGGACGGGCGCTTACGCACCGCCTCTAAACCCTCTAAAACCTGTATATTATCTGCTGAGTAATTCGATTTGTCCTGATTTTCTTCGCTCATAATTTGGTTAAAACAATAACCTTCAAAGTTACAAATTTTGCCCTAATATTTGCCATTGTTGATAAAAATGACATGCCCTAAACCTCTATATAATTTATTAGGATACTTGTACCGAAAGATTATATTTGTGAAAATTTTTTTCAAAAAAAGGTATCAGCTTCACAGGCAATTTAATACCGTACACATTATCAATACAATAACATTAAATGAAAACCACAGGTTCTATTTTCACAAAGATCTCTTTAGGCATATTAGTTGCGGTTAGCGTAGCAGCCTGCAGCAATGAAAAAAAAGGCGACGCTCCGGCGGCGGCTTCTAAAAGCGTTTCGGCCACCGAAACCATTGTATTTGTAAACCAGGATACACTTTTAACTAAGTACGAATATGCTAAGGATATGCGTACAAGATTAGAGGGCAAAAGCAAATCTGCAGAAAGTGATCTGGGTGCACGCGGACAAGCCTTTCAGCGCGAAGTGGCAGAGTATCAAAGAAATGCCAATACTTTAAGCGCAGACCAACGCGCGGCTACCGAGCAACGTTTACAACGCAAGCAACAAGAGCTACAGCAATACCAGCAAAATGCTACAGCTGAGTTTCAAAACACCCAAGGTACCGAAGCTAACAAGCTGTATGATAAAATAGCTGACTTTACTAAGATCTACGCGAAAGAGAAAGGTTATAAAATGGTGCTTACTTATTCAAAAGCCAACCCAACTGTTTTATACGGCGATACTACGCTTGACGTAACTGCTGATGTTGCCAAAAGATTAAACGAAGCTTACGCGAAAGAGAAGAAATAATTGATGTGCAGATATGCGGATGTGTATATGTGCAGATGAAGAATAAAAACAAAACCCCGGCAATAGTCGGGGTTTTGTTTTTATGGGTTGCGATGTACTAATCTTCTTCGTTTGTTTTGTCTAACAGATCATCTTTCAAATCGTCTATCTCGCGGCGATCGCGTTTGGTGGGGCGGCCGGTGCCCCTGTCGCGTTTCAGCATAGGCGCGTGGAACATTGATTTGAAAGCGTGCGTTTCTTCAACCGGCGTTATATCTTCATAAAAACCTACGGCAGTTTTGGCATCAACACGGTTTTCCAGCAAGCCAACAACACGTATAATTTTACGATCCGGTCCTTTTGATACCTGGTAAACTTCGCCCAGGCGTACTTCGTGCGATGGTTTTATGTTGTTGCCATCCAGCTTTACACGCCCTGCTTTACAAGCATCAGATGCCAGGGTACGCGTTTTAAACTGGCGTATGGCCCATAAGTATTTATCTATTCGGAGTTTTTCTTTTTCGGGCATGGTGTTTAAATAACTATTTGTCTTCCCACAATTCTGCTACTTTTTGAAAACTGTTCGAAGCAATTATTGCCTTCGAGCATTTCAAATTTCGTATTATTTAAAGCTTGGTCAAAGCTCGATTCAACTTCTTCCTCTAATATGTAAATATGTATATTTCCATACTTGCATACATGACCAATTAGACCCATCTTTTGATCACAGAAATAAAAATCAGGCAAAGATGCATTGCAGCGGGTAAGCCAAAATAAATGCTTTATAAACTCGGGTAAATCTTTCAATTCAAGCAACAGCGCGCCGTTAAAGCCTTGGGGTAGATTGAAATTATTCAGATATTCTATAGCGTCGGAAGCTGGTTTATAACTGTTTTTTTGATGCAACCAGGGTGTTGATGAATCTCCGGCAAAGAATAATTTTTCAATACCCATCAAGCTCACCAATAGAGATAGCTCTTTGCCTAGTCGGTTGCCAAACCCAATGATCGAGTTTGATGATAGGTGCAAATTGTAAGCAGCATATACATCCGGAAAGAAAAACGTGTCGCTACGCCTGTTAACTTTTGGAAAGCTTGAAAATTGCTGAAAAAAGACCGGACGCTTTATTTTTTTTATCATTCCTGGGAAATGTTACTCATCTGCTATAGTTTCTTATCTACCGAAAACGCGCCCCCGCCTCTTATCAGCAAAAAGATACTACAAAGCAGCATCGCCCAATCGGTACGGCTTTCGTGCAGCATCTTCCAAATGCCGCCATCGGCTAACATGGGTAATTTGGTAGTGTAAATGGCCACCAACATTACAATAATAAGCGGTATTGCAGCCAAGCGGGTAAGTAAACCTATTAAAATACAAAAGCCGCAAATTATCTCCGTAGTACCAACAAAAGGGCCTAAAAAATCATAATAGGACAAACCTATCTTTTTAAAGCGGCCTGCTCCCTGCGCTTCAGCAAACAGAAACTTTTGAATACCTTCCGAAAAGAAAACCGCTCCTACTACCAATCTGATTAGTACAGTTGTAGGTGCTTTATCTGTGGATGTCCACTTACGTAAACTCATTTTATACTGGGGTGATGCGGTAAATTGCTAAATTAAAAATATTATAACACAATGTGCGGGTTGGCGATAGTTGCCACCAGGTCAACCCGGCGGCCTGTTCCAAATTCGGTGTTCCAACTGTTCCAAACTGTTCCAAAAAAGAGGAAAAACCTCCTTTTTCTACAATATGCTTATAGTCAATAATTTAACTTCAATCTACAGCTAAATTTACTGACTTATAAGTAGTTTCAAAGTGTTCCAAACTGTTTCGCTTAAGAAACTAAACAACCTGAAAAACAAACAGTTAATACCGTCAGTGGATATTTCAATATCACAAGGCTTTATATTTTTTGGAACAGCAGCGCTGCCGTTTTCACCCGAACTTTTTTGGGATATCGAAATCATTGATCAACCCATACCAAACAAATCTGCTCAAAAATCCTTTAATTTGCGGCAAACTTTTAACATATCCGATGCAAGAGCTAAAGAAACTAATTGAACAAGCTTGGGAAGACCGTACCCTACTTGGCTATAACGAATACATTAATGCCGTTGAAACCGTTATTGAGCGCCTTGATAAGGGCGAGATCCGTGTTGCCGAACTGATAGGTACCCGCTGGCATACTAACGACTGGATAAAAAAAGCAGTTATATTATACTTCCCTATCCGCACCATGGAAGAAATTGAGGTGGGTCCGTTTGTGTTTCATGACAAAATGAAACTAAAAACGGATTACAAAGCAACCGGTGTTCGTGTTGTACCGCATGCTATTGCCCGCTACGGCGCGCATTTGGCTAAAGGTGTTATAATGATGCCGAGCTATGTAAACATTGGCGCTTATGTTGACGAAGGCACCATGGTTGATACCTGGGCAACTGTCGGCTCATGCGCGCAAATTGGCAAAAATGTTCATTTAAGTGGTGGCGTTGGTATTGGCGGCGTATTAGAACCGGTACAAGCTGCTCCCGTTATTATTGAGGACAATTGCTTCATAGGTTCTCGTGCTATTGTGGTGGAAGGTGTGCATGTTGAGCGTGAAGCTGTTTTAGGTGCTAACGTAGTGCTTACCGCATCAACCAAAATTATTGATGTTACCGGTAGCAGTCCGGTTGAGTATAAAGGTCGTGTTCCTGCCCGTTCGGTGGTAATTCCGGGTTCATACACCAAAAAGTTCCCTGCCGGCGATTTCCAGGTGCCTTGCGCCCTGATCATAGGCACCCGTAAAGAATCAACCGATAAAAAAACCTCATTGAACGATGCTTTGAGGGAGAATAATGTGGCTGTTTAGTGAGTGGTTGACTGGGTTGATTAGGTGAGTAGTTTTAATAAAAACATTAACCATTTACTTAATAAACCCAATCAACTTAATAAACCCAAAAATGAAAATACTAATAAGGCTGCCTAACTGGCTGGGTGACGTGGTGATGAGCACCGCGTTCATTTCTTCGGTGAAGCAGCTTTATCCTAACGCCCGGATTGACGTTATCATTAAAAAGGAGCTGAATTCTATCGCTTCGCTGATCCCGGGTATTGATACCATTCATTCATTTTCAAAACAAGATAACCCCGGGCTGGGCGGCGTTTACCGTTTTGGCAAGTCCTTACGAGCTGAAAATTACGATATTTTCTTTACCCTGCCCGATTCGCTCTCCGCAGTGGTAATGGGCAAGGCTACAGGTGCAAAGAAACGGATTGGTTTTAGCAAAGAAGGTGGCTTTTTCCTGCTCACCAAAGTTTGCCGCCGTCCAAAAAATGTTCATCGGGTCGAGGAATATCTTTCCATACTGCGCCAGTTTTCGGGCCAACCTATCAGCTCAAAAGAAGTAAGGTTACAACCGCAACCGCAGAAAGCATCCGGACTAACTTTACTAAATTTTAACTCGGAGGCAGAATCACGTCGCATGCCTTTAGATAAGGGGCGGGAATTATTACAATTGCTAACCCAAACTTTTGCGGATATGCAATTCGGCTTGATAGGCGGACCGAAAGATGCTGTTTATGTGGAGGAGCTGCTGCAAGGGGGAATCAATCTTGACCGTATAAGCAATTACTGCGGTAAAACTACCCTTGCAACGCTGGCCAATTTAATGGCAGGCGCGAAGGTGTTGCTTAGCACAGATTCAGGTCCGGCGCATTTGGCTAATAGCGTGGGGTTGCCTGTTGTGGCCCTGTTTGGCGCCGGCGATGAGCGTAATACTGCCCCATACAACGCTGATAAACTCACCATAATACGCGCCGGACAATTACCCTGCGAGCCCTGTGTACGCAACGTTTGCAAACTATACGGCATACCCAAATGCATGCAATTGCTTGATGATGCACGGATTATTAACGCCCTCAGCGTATATTTGAACCATGCTTAGAGACGAAGTTGCCAAAGCTTTTAAAGTTGTTCAGGAAGGTGGAATCATTCTTTACCCTACTGATACCATTTGGGGTATAGGCTGCGATGCCGCCAATACAGATGCTGTTAAACGCATCTTCGCCCTTAAGCAGCGCGACGAGGCCAAGAGCATGATCATACTGCTTGATACAGACAATAAACTACAAAGCTACATTCAGGAAGTACCTGAACTGGCCTATAACCTGATTGAATACGCCGAAAATCCGCTTACGCTGGTACTGCCGGGTGCTAAAAACATCTCGCCGGCGCTTATTGCTGCTGATGGTAGTGTGGGTGTAAGGGTAACAACGCACCAGTTTTGCCAGCAGGTTATACAGCGGCTACGCAGGCCTTTAGTTTCTACATCAGCTAACGTAAGCGGAGAGCCTTCTCCGCAATATTTTGGGCAGGTAAGTGATGACATTATTAACGGGGTTGATTACGTGGTAGACCTGGAGCAGCATAGCACCGAGATCAAAAAACCTTCTACCATTATGCGGCTGGACCCAAGCGGTAAGTTCGAGTTTTTAAGGCGCTGATAAGAAAGCGTGGAGCGTGCTCCGCTCCGGTGTAAGCGGAACAAACGGAACAGAGTGGAACAACCTTTTTTTAAGTATCTGGCAGATAGCAGTTTGCGATTTCGACCAGAACAAAGTGAAACAACTTATTCGTCAGGAAAATTAGCTACAAAACTTGGTTAAGTTGGTTATTATCAGTTAATTATAAAATTATCGGTTTTTGCGCCGCTACCCAAATTCCTCCGTGTTCATTTTATCACTGTTTTTACGTATTACGTCATCTAACTCACGGGCGCATCTCTCCAGCATTTCTAAACACTGGTTGCGTTCGTCCTCGCTGGTGGTTTGCTTTAACAAATCAACCAGACTAAATATAGAACATACCGGCTTGCGTATCTCGTGCGAGTTGGACCAGGCCAGGTCCCGCAGGGTATCATTAGAATCTTTTATCTTCCTGTAAGCCTGCCGGAGCGACTCCTCTGCCCTTTTACGAGCAGTAATGTTATGCCCTATACCAAGTAAATGGGTAATGGCGCCATTGCTATCGTGTACCGGCACCTTTGATGTTAGCAGCCAGTGTTTTTTGCCATACTCATCATAAAAAAACTCCTCTACATCCAGCAGTGGCTTTCCTGTCCGCAAAACTTCCATATCGTCATGAAAGCCACGCTCGCCAATCTCGCCCTCATACAATTCAATATCGGTTTTGCCCAAAACTTCGCTTTCTGATGATGCTCCCAGCGAGCGTACATCGGCCCTGTTGGCAATTATTTTACGGCCATCCGAGTCCTTAACATAAATTGTGTCGGGCAGGTTATCGATCAGGGTGCGCAGCATTGCGCCCTGTGCGGTTTGAATAGACTCGGTTTCTGGTGTGTTCATGTCAATACTTTGCTTAACAGAGCGGGGCTTTGTTAACAAATTACAGATAAAATAGTTTTAAAATGGCGCGGCGAAAGATCGCTGCTGCTTTATAATTGTTTGATAAATATACAAATTAGCATTTCAGTTTACGACCGGCGAGATGCGTTTTTGCTGTAAAATTGACACTATTTATCTTTCATCACAAAAATGTGACAGATACTCCAATTATGCGTTAAAAAAACAGGGTGTTTACAAAATGTATCATAAAAAAATGTGTACATGCGTTGTCGCCCGTGGTCGGATAATGGACAGCGTTAAACAACCTATGCTATCTATTCATGCTTGATAGTGCAAGCGTCTCATCAATCAGATGTGTGATCTTAAGGAAATGTAGTGAAAGCTTGCGGGCTGTTTCTTTTAAATCGTCCTGACTCACGTCTACATGTCCCTGCATCAATGTAAGCGGACCGAAATTAGTGCTAACCTGTGGCCATTCTTTTTCAAAAGGCTTGAAGGCCATTCTAAAAACTTCGGCAAATTTTCGGCTTTCTATCTTATACCCCTTTAGCTGCCGCAGTTTAAGGGCATGGATGTTATAATAAAGCCGCGAGCCGTTATCCAGATCGATCCAAACAGAGAAAAAAATTCGCGACGGTGAAGTAACAATATCAGCCGACGGGTTGGCCCACGCCTTTTTAAACAATTTTAAAAACACGCAGTTTT
>CBFGNU010000067.1:0-14818 GCA_965650195.1 uncultured Mucilaginibacter sp.
CAATAGTAAACTGCCTGCTGTATATATAACGCTCATCAAAATTTCGCATCCAGTTGGTGTAGGCGCGTAATGTATAGGTTCCTTCGGGGAAACGGTTATCCACAAGCGGGATGTTGCCCCAGCCCAAACCGGCAGTAAGCGAGACCAGGTTGCGGTTAATAACGCGGTTATTCTCATCGGCTATTTCTATATACATTAAGCCGCTTTTAGTTGGTGCAGCCAGGGCTGCGGCATCAAATACATAGGCTTTAAACCAAAGGGTATCTTCTTTACTGTAATTCTGCTTGTCGGTTTGTATAAAAATCTTTTCGGGTGTGAACGTAGCGTTATAGGCTGATATAGTGTTTATCTCCTGTTGGATTGTTCGCACCGACTGGCCCTGCGTGTTGAAACACACTACAACTATTATCAACGTGAAGAAGGCAACAAAAACCCCGGGCTTTGGCATAGGTTGGTTTATAACAGGTTGTTATAAAGGTAGCAATATTGGATAACTAATACAATAGTTGTTTTTATTTTAATAGTTCCTATTTCAATTACTTATTTTAGACCTATTATGCATCACAAAAAGGACCTTTTAACCAAATGGATTAAGCAGCAGGCTGAATCATTCCTTTTAGACGCCAGAGAGTTCTTCCCTTTTGGCACTTATATTAATAAAATGAATGAGGTTATACCATGCAGCGCCTACTTGGAAGACGAGAACGACCAGCCAGGTTCTTTGCCATTGATAAAGATGTTGGAAGATTTCTATAAAAAAGGACTTGAAAGTGGCAATGTCCTAATAGGCGCGATAGGGATTGACGTTGTATTAAATGAAAGAGGTAAAAAACATGATGGTTTACAAATACGCTTTTTTGAAAACGGATCTGAATCCACAGAAACATTAAAGTATGTGATCAGTGATGATCATGTTGATTTTTATTAACCTTGTGTTATTTGATTTTGAATAAATTAAGTGTAAACCTATAGCCGTATTAGGCTGTTGCGAACGTGTTGCAAAAGTGACTCCAAAAAGTGTAAATTTTATCTATTTATAAAATACTGATAATTAAATACTTACAACTATTTTACAGCTAATCTTTCTGACGAATAAGTCTGTTGCAAACTGTTGCATGCAAATTTCATAACAAATTATAAATTAAGCATTTACATAAAATTATTGTTGCAAGTGTTGCAACTGTTGCTTATATTTTCTGCAACACGTGCATGGCTCACAACTCCTCTGGCGTTGCAAAAAACTGGGGATTAAAGTTTACTAAAAAAAGCTCTTTAGTTGCCCGGGTACATGCTGTGTAGAACCAGCGGAGAAAGTCGGTGTTCACCATTTCGTCGGTAAGGTATCCCTGGTCAACAAACACGGCTCCCCACTGCCCGCCCTGCGCCTTGTGGCAGGTAATGGCATAGGCAAACTTTATTTGCAGCGCATTATAGTAAGGATTGGTTTTAAGCTCGTTATGCTTGGCGCGGCGGTTGGGTATATGGTCATAATCCTTCATGGCTTCCTGGTACAGCCGCTTCTGGTCATCCGCCGTCAATGCCGGCGACTCGGTATACAGCGTGTCCAGCATTACCTTACAATCCAGTATCGGGTCCTCGGCGTAGTCGGTCAGCTCTATCTGCACATCTGCAAATCGAAAACCGTACATATCTTCAATTTTGCGCACCTTGCGTATTTTAGCAATGTCGCCGTTGGCAATAAAGGCGGTGCTCCCCTCCTCCTTATCCTGCAGCCAGAAGTAGTTGTTCTTTACCACCATTATCTGGTCGCCGCCGGTTAGTTCTTCTTCGCGGTAAAGCAAGCGGTTGCGGATCTGCATGTTGTACAAGTTGGCACTCTTGTTACTTCGGCAAATAACCAAAGTGTCGTCGTGCCCGTATTTACCATAAGCATACTCCAGCCCTTCCGGCAGGCGCTCGCCCGTCATCCTGAAAACGTCTTTAAAGCCCTTGGTGGTTATCTTAGGTATGATCTCTTTTTCTTCCCGAATAATGTCACGCACACGGGTAACGTTATACAGTATACCAGAATCCTTTTGCTGGCGTAGTACGTCGGTTAACTCAAAACTATGCACATCCAATCCGTACTCCTTCTTCATAAAAACAGCGTCAAGCGCCGGGCTATCGTCAGATCCCACCGGGGGCAACTGGGCGGTGTCGCCCACCAGCATCAGCTTGCAGTTTTTGGTATTGTAAACGTAGTTAACCAGATCATACAACAACGAGTTACGGCTGCTGCCGCTGGGTTGATCAGCTATCATAGAGGCCTCGTCTACAATAAACAGGGTGTTATTGGCCATGTTTTCGGCTATCATAAACCTGTCGTCAATATCAAGCGCGGTTTTCTTTCGGTAGATGCGTTTATGGATGGTAAATGCCTTGCGACCTGAATAAGCGGATATCACCTTGGCCGCTCGCCCGGTAGGCGCCAACAACACCGACTTAAAATTATAGCTGCGCAAAGCCTTTACCAGCGCGCTTACAATGGTGGTTTTACCCGTACCTGCATAACCGCGCAAAATGAAGCATTCGTCGCCTTCGTCTTTATATAAAAAGTCGTCGAGCAAGCCAAACAGCTGCAATTGCTGCTCGGTGGGCTCATGCGGAAAGGCTTTTCGGATATGTTCGGCTGCTGGCACGCTGCAAAAATGCTGATAAAGTAGCTGAATTAAGTAATGCAAAAAATATTACTTTTGCTGGTAGCATGGGCCAGATCAATTATACCTATAAGCACGAGGACTTTAACCTTAATATGGCGTATTACTATACGCTGATATTACAGGTAAGCTCTGCTGATTTTACCTATGCGGTTATTTACAATGATAATTTGATGGCGCTGGCCGATCAATGCAGCCTTGAAGAATTGGCTAATCCGGTGGATATGGCCGATGAGCTATCAGCTCATTTTGCGGATGTTGTTGTGGGTGTGGATGCCCTTGCTTTTACCTTGGTTCCGACGGCGTTATTCAGTACCGACAAGGTTGGGAGTTTCGCCCGTTTTTTAGATGTAAAACAAGGCGAAAAGGTTTTAGCCCAGCAGCTTGACGCCGACAACTATATAGTTTATAAAACTACCGACAAGGTTATTAAGGCGATTGAAAAATTTGACCTTAACCGCTGTGTCCACAGCAGCAAAGGCTGGATAAATGCCATTGCAAACAGCAACCCCGTCGACACCACTATATACATAAATATTGAACAAGGCTCCGCTGAGTTTCTATATTTTAAAAACGGCAAGATAAGGCTATACAACACTTTTCAATATAATACCGCTGATGACCTTGCGTATACCGCGGCTTTAGTTTTAAAGGAAACAGGGCTTGATCAGACCGCGGTACAACTACGTTTAAGCGGCACAGCCCAAGATGAAGAGCATAAAGCCCGCCTTGCCGAATTTTTCCCTGTGGTAGAGCTAAATACCATAAAAATAGCCGAATTGCCAGACGAGCTGAATTCCGCCGTACTGCTTAAATTATCCGCACTGCTGCTATGCGTATCATCGGAGGCACGTTAAAAGGGCTGCGCTTAAATCCGCCCAAAAACTTACCGGTACGCCCTACCACTGATCTGGCTAAAGAAGCGCTGTTTAATATCCTGCAAAATCAAATAGAATTTGACAACTTAAAGGTGCTTGACCTGTTTAGCGGGACCGGTAACATTGCTTTTGAATTTGCCTCGCGCCGGGCTGAGCAAGTTGTATCGGTTGACAGAAGTATTCATTGCATTCATTACATAAAAGACACAGCAAGGCAGCATCAGCTCGATAATATAAAAACCTTTAAAGCTGATGTTTTTAAATACCTTGAACTGGAAACTGAAAAATACGATCTGATCTTTGCTGACCCACCGTATGATCTGAACCGCATACCCGAGATCCCCAAAACCGTATTTGAAAAGAATTTATTACTGCCGGATGGCCTGCTTATAGTAGAGCATCAATCTATGCAGAATTTAACTAATCATCCAAATTTTTTGGAGCAGCGCAAGTATGGGCACTCATCATTTTCCTTTTTTAAACAGCAATAAAAAATCATAGCCAAATACCTATAAGTTGTAACTTTACTTAAAATATTCAGTTGATGAAAATAGCTCTTTTCCCGGGATCATTTGATCCGGTTACTAAAGCCCATGTTGACATAGTTAAACGCTCGGTAGGGTTATTTGATAAAGTGTACATAGGTATTGGCGACAACAGCTCAAAAAAGGGGTTGTTATCAATTGAAAAACGCGAGCTAATGTTACGCGCCATATTTGAAACCGAACCCAAAATACATATTGTAGCCTACAATGGCCTTACTGTAGATTTTTGCAAAAGTATTGGAGCGGGATATATGATACGTGGTATCCGTACAGTATCAGATTTTGAGTACGAAAAAGCCATCGCCCAGATGAACCACGCACTTGCACCCGATATTGAGAGTATATTTATTGTAAGCAAGCCCGGCTATTCTTCCATCAGCTCAACCATAGTACGCGAAATTTTGCGTTACAACGGCGATGTAAGCCAGTTTATCCCCAAAGAGGCTATTGCCTTTCTTTGATCAGATCAACACACTCCAACACCTCAATTATTGAGGGAAAAGTATTTGAAAGTATAGGGGCGATGTCATTTTTCTTAAACCAACGCACATCGGTTATCCCTTCTTCAACCTGCGGTTTAAGCTTATTTTGACCTTTGCATTTCATGTTATACCACCACGTTTTTTTCAACACCACTTCACCCTTGGCAATATAAACATGATAGGTTTTACATATTTTGTCCTCAAGCTTGCTAACAGTTATACTACATTCTTCTTCAACCTCACGCACAGCAGCTTCTTTAACGGTTTCGTCTTTTTCTATTTTGCCCTTAGGCAGGTCCCATTTATCATTGCGATAAATAAACAACAAAGCCTTTTTCTCGTTTTTTACCAGGCCGCCGGCCGCCTTTATCAGCGGTACGCTTTGCTTTACAAGTTTAAGAAAAGCCTTAGCATCAGGGCATAACACATAAAACTTGCTGCTTTTGTGCGCCAATATCCAGGTGTAAATTATTTTCAGATCAAAGGTCTGGCTGTCAATTTGTTGATAGTTATCCACAGCTTCGGGCGGCGTTTCTGTTAATAAGATAACTTTTTCGTTAATATAAATTCTGTATTTTTGAGCCATGTTTAATACCAGTGATACTGAACAACAAGTAGCGGAGTTCCTGCTGCAAATTAAAGCAATTAAATTACAACCTAATAATCCTTTTACATGGGCTTCGGGCTGGAAGTCGCCTATTTATTGCGATAACCGCATCACACTTTCTCATCCCACTGTGCGCACCTATATAAGACAGCAGTTATCAAAAGCTATACAGGAAAAATTTGGTTCGGTGGGCTGCATAGCCGGTGTTGCTACGGCCGGTATACCCCAAGGTGCCTTAGTTGCCCAGGAGCTTGGCTTGCCGTTTATTTATGTTAGGGCAAAGGCCAAGGAACATGGCCGGGGTAATATGATAGAAGGCGATGATAGCACTATAGGTAAACGTGTTGTTGTTATTGAAGACCTTATATCAACCGGGCAAAGTAGTCTGCAAGCAGTAACGGCTTTACGCGATGCAGGATATGATGTAGCTGGTCTTGCCGCTATTTTTACCTATGGGTTTGATGTTGCCGCCGAAAATTTTAAAAACGCTAATTGCCCTTACATAACCCTCTCTAATTACACCGCCCTTATAAATTATGCGGAGGAGCATCAGTATATTACCCGTAAGGATGTTGATATGCTAAGATCCTGGAGAGAATCCCCGTCAACATGGGGTGTATAAAGCGGATATTATGAGTTCTTTTAAAAGCACCGTTACTATTAATCGCCCTGCGGAGGAAATTTTTAATTTTTTAGCAGACTTTAATAATCACAAGGCTTTAATGCCAGATAATGTGGTTAATTGGTCGTCGGGCTATGACGCTGCGTATTTTGAGGTACCGAATATGTTGAAACTTAGCTTAAAGATAACCGACCGCAAACCAAACACTTACATTGAGATTTCGCCAGTGGAAAAGCCGCCTTTTCCTGTAAAGTTAGATTGGGAAATAAAAAGCGGTAATGACACAAGTGAAGTTACTTTTACCATTACCGCTGAGTTGAATATGATGATGAAAATGATGGCGTCGGGCCCATTGCAAAAATTGGCCGAACATCAAACACAGGTATTAGTTAACCTGCTGAAGTAACCACTATATTCTTTGTTTCGATTCGCTTATTTTGCCGGCAAGTACCAAAATATTGACAATTACAAGGCCTAAAATTACTGCTCCCATTGCTACCATAACTTAACTATATTTTATAACTGGTTTATAACTTGTTTATTATTAGACAAAACGCGTGCCTGAGTATAAAACTTAAAAAAACAACCCTTTTTTATTAAATAACAACATTTTTACGTTAAGCCGATAATTGCATTGGGCAAATCATTCCTCAAAGAAAAAATTAAGGTTCAAAATTGGCGTTTTAATTTCCCATTTATACGCAATTTAATTCAATTGGTTTAACCCGATTTTAACTGTATTTTTGCCGCAAATACAAGGTGCAGCATGATTACAGTATCCAATCTATCGTTACGCTACGGAAAGCGTACATTATTCGAAGATGTCAACTTAAAATTTACCCCCGGCAATTGCTATGGCATTATTGGTGCTAACGGTGCGGGTAAATCAACTTTCTTAAAAATATTATCAGGCGATATTGACCCAACAAGCGGCTCCGTTAGCTTTACCCCCGGCGAACGCATGGCTGTATTAAGCCAAAATCATTATGCCTTTGATGAGTTTACTGTATTAGAAACGGTAATGATGGGCCATAAGGAGATGTATGCGGTAATGAAGGAGAAAGATGCCATCTACCTGAAAGAGGATTTTAGCGACGCAGATGGTGAGCGCGCCGGCGAACTGGAAAACATTTTTGCTGAAATGGATGGATGGAATGCTGAAAGTAACGCGGCTACCCTTTTAAGCAACCTGGGCATAAAGGAAGAATTTCATTACAGTCTTGTAAAAGATCTGGATAACACTCAAAAGGTTCGTGTGTTATTAGCACAAGCCCTTTTCGGCAAACCAGACATATTGCTGTTGGATGAGCCGACCAACGACCTGGACATACATACCGTTAGTTGGCTGGAAGATTTCCTGGCCGGTTACGAAGCCATTGTTTTGGTGGTATCGCACGACAGGCACTTTTTGGATACTGTTTGTACCCATGTTGTAGATATCGACTTCGGTAAAATGACTATTTATACCGGTAATTATTCATTCTGGTATGAATCAAGTCAGCTAGCCCTGAAACAACGTAGCGACCAAAACAAGAAAACCGAAGATAAGGTAAAAGAGTTGCAGGAGTTTATCCGTCGCTTTAGCGCCAATGCTTCTAAATCAAAACAAGCCACCAGCCGTAAAAAAGCGCTGGAAAAGATAGATATTACTGAGATACAGGCATCAAACCGCAAATACCCGGGAATTATATTTAATAACCTGGGCCGCGAAGCGGGAGATCAGATATTACAGGTTGAAAAACTAAGTAAAAGCCTTAATGGTGAACCGTTATTTGCCAATATCAACTTTATGGTGAATAAAGGCGATAAGATAGCCATACTAAGCCAAAACAGTTTGGCCACTACTGCGCTATATAGTATCTTAACAGGTCGTGATAAAGATTTTAAAGGCGATTTTAAATGGGGAGTAACCATCAATATAGCCGACATCCCGATGGATAACGCCGAATATTTTGCCGGTAAAAATGATAACCTGATTGATTGGCTGCGCGAATATTCACCGGGCGAAAAGGACGATCAGTTTATCCGTGGCTTTTTGGGCCGGATGCTATTTTCCGGCGAGGAAGTATTGAAGAAAAGCAGTGTTTTGTCCGGCGGTGAAAAAATGCGCTGTATGTTTAGCCGCATGATGCTGCAGGGAGCCAATTTGCTGATGTTTGACGAACCTACCAATCACCTTGACCTGGAATCTATCACCGCGTTAAATAACGGCATGAAAGACTTTAGGGGCACCATGTTGTTTACCTCGCGAGATCACGAGCTGGTAGAAACCGTTGCCAACCGTATTATTGAGCTTACCCCGGGTGGCGTAATTGATAAGCTGATGACGTATGACGAGTATATAACCAGCGATGCGGTGCAGAAGCAAAGAGAAGAGCTTTATGCGATGGCGTAATAAATGATCTCAAATAATTATTATAACATTAAAAGTGAAGAGATGCCAGACAGATTCGGGCGTCTCTTTTTTTATCTAGAATCTTTAGGAGTGGCTCTACGTAATTCTACGACGGCTATGGAGTTCATGGGCAGCTGTACACGATTCTACAGTGGCTCACGGTGGCTCACGGTGGCTCACGGTGGCTCACGGTGGCTCAGCCCGGTGCTGAGCCACCCCCCTCTTTTATAAAGTAAAATTGTAGTTAATGAAAATAGTAGCTTTGCACCGTTTAATTTATTCTCTAAAATGACTATTTCTAATTGCTGCCAATTGTGCAAATCAACTACTGATACTTCCATTTATACTGTACCACCTGCGAACCATCCTGATAATGAAATAACCATTTGTGGTGTTTGCCTTGGCCAAATAGCAAAAGGTGCAGAAACCGATGCACAATACTGGCGATTTTTAAGCGAAGCCATGTGGAGCGAGGTACCCGCTGTGCAGGTTGTAGCCTGGCGTATGCTTTCGCGTTTAAAAAATGAGGCCTGGGCGGCAGATAATTTAGACATGCTCTATTTAGATGAAGAAACCCAATCGTGGGCCAAAGCAGCAAACGACGATGATGTGCCGGCAGTTGCGGATGATGTACATCGCGATAGCCTGGGCGCTCAATTATTTACAGGCGATACAGTAGTGCTCACCCGTTCACTAGACGTAAAAGGCAGTCCATTAAATGCAAAAATGGGCACGGTTGTTAAAAACATCCGCATAGTGGCCAGCAATACCGACCAGGTAGAGGGCAAAATAGAGGGCCAACAGATTGTTATTTTAACCAAATATCTGCGCAAACAAAAGAATTAAGAGCTCAAGGATAAATACATTGCTTTATTAGCTTGCATTTCAAAACATTAAAGTGCTTGCGCTGTCGTAAGGTGTATGAGGCAGCTATTGTGTGTTTATGCGTTTTTGATTTTGTTCTGTTCCTGCGAAGACAAGCCGACTTTTGTTTACACTGGTCCTGTAGTCCATAACGCAGATACGTCTGCAGTTAAACCCACCGTCCTTTCAGCACCGTTAAAACCTGATAGTGCAGGTTTCGCAACGCGTATAGCTACCGCGCGTTTAACACCGGCAGAATTAATAAGATACGCAGAAACATTAAAGGGAATTCCCTACCTGTATGGCTCAACTGACCCTAAAAAGGGATTTGATTGCTCGGGCTTTATCACTTATGTTTTTAATCATTTTAATGTCGCCGTACCCCGGCAATCTGTCGGGTTTACCCACATAAACCGCCGAATAGAGTTGAAAGATGCTAAAACCGGCGATCTTATACTCTTTACCGGCACAGACAGTACCATAAAAGTTGTAGGCCATATGGGCATTTTAGTGGTGCAACCCGGCAAAGAAATTTCTTTTCTACACTCTACCTCAGGAAAGGACGACGGTGTAACAGAGACTCCATTAAACGCCTATTACCAAGGACGCTATTTGCGCACCATCAGGATCTTTCCCCAAAATGACAGGTAGGGGTCCTACTTAGGCAGTTTCTGCGCTTTTTCCAGCATATCTAAAGTCTGAGCAATGCGCTCTATTCGGGTTTCTTCCTTTTTAGCAGAATAAATATAACTTATAAATGCCCTTTGATCTGTATCGCTGCATTTCAAAAAGTTGCAATAAGCCTGTTCGTTATCCTGAAGACATAATAGAAGCTCTTCAGGAATATCAGCGGGAGCATCATCAGCATATAAAAGCACGTGTACCCAGTCGCCTTCTTCCTTTCCAATTTTCTTCCTAATCTCTGCCCTAACAGGTAGAAACAATTCTCCGCTGCTCATACGCATTAATCGATAACTTTTTAGTTCAAAACCGTCAATAGATCCTTTTACGGGTATCCACCCAAAAGGGGTCTTTTTCTTACGCACTGTTTCCGGCAGAACTGCGTAAGTCCAGCCTCCCTTCCCTGGATATTTTTTGAGCAAAAACTTATCGTTGACCAGTAGGTTTTCGGCTTGCATTTTAATACTGAACTAACATTATATCTTTGCCATGAAGTTATAAACTATTTACTTAATGAACACGCATAAATTTTCGGACGAGTTGTTTTTAAAAGTGCCAATTGTTGGCATAGTACGTGGCATGCCTTTTAACACGATAAAGAATATTCTTTCAGTTTACGCCGATGCGGGGCTTACCACTATAGAAATAACAATGAACACCGACGGCGCTGTTAAAATGATAGAATTTATTGCTGTTAACTTTGGCGGTAAACTTAACATTGGTGCCGGAACAGTTTGTACACAGGCCGAGCTTGATAGCGCATTAAATGCCGGGGCGCAGTTTGTTGTTACACCAGTTGTAAACCAAAAGATAATTGAGGGAACTGTAAAAGCGGGGATACCGATATTCCCTGGAGCTTTTACTCCAACTGAGATTTACAACGCATGGGAAATGGGCGCCTATATGGTTAAAGTATTCCCGGCGACACTAGTAGGCCCTGCGTATATTAAAGAGGTAAAAGCGCCGCTTAACAAGATAAAGTTAATGCCAACCGGAGGTATTACGCTGGAGAATATTGACACCTATCAAAAAGCGGGTGCAGATGGCTACGGAATGGCTGGTGCATTGTTTGATAAGAAATTAATAGAACAAGAAAACTGGGCGGGGCTTAAAGACCACCTTCAGCTTTTTGCGCAGAAATTTTTTTAAAAGTTTCCCTTAATTAGTTCTTATTGCCTCAACCGGATCTAGCTTTGAAGCAAACCATGCGGGTACAATGCCGGATATCATGCCTATGGTCACAGAAACTAATATACCAAATCTGATATTTTTGAAATAAAGTACTATGGTAAAATCGGCAAGCCATTTAACCAACAGCGTGCCGCCATAAACCATTAATATCCCAATGATACCTCCTAGTAAACAAAGTATAACTGATTCGATAAGAAACTGTAGCAGGATAAAATAGTTTTTAGCGCCAAGCGATTTTTGAATACCAATAATATTGGTTCGTTCTTTTACCGACACAAACATTATATTGGCTATACCGAACCCACCAACCAGGATTGAGAATATGCCAATAAAGAAACCAGCCGTATTGATTACATCAAAAACAATATCCAACTGCGCGGTAAGCATTGTACTCTCGTTTAAAGAGAAATTATCATCCTGACCGGGTTTTAAGCTACGGATAGAACGCATAAGGCCGTGCAGTTCGCCAACCACCTCTTCCACCGGGATACCTTCTTTACCTTTTACTACTACCGATGGATTATATTTTTCAGCCTGTACATCAATAACATTACGTGCAAAATTAAGCGGTAGCAAAACCTGTTTATCGCTTGATATGCCCAGCATATCATCACCTTCTTTGGAAAAGACACCGATAATAGTAACATATCTGCCCATTACCTTTATTTTCTTTCCTATCCCATTACCTCCCGGAAAAAGATTTTCAGCTATATCGTTACCAACAACGGCTACAGGTGCACCAGTTCTTGATTCCATTTCAGTAAAGTACCGTCCCTCTTGCAAATCAAAATTCCAGGTTTTATCATGATCATGCGACGTGGCATAGATCTGAGCGCCCTCAATAGAGTTACTATTATACTTAATGGTACGATTAGCAATACTCACCTCATATGAAATTGCTTCGGCAGTTTGACTGCGTCGCTCTAACTCATTAAAATCCTTTAGTTTTGATACCGGGCGCTGCATATACTTCCACCAGGGAAACTGGCCGTCTGATACCCAAGGCCATTTTTCAACATACACACTGTTACTGCCTAACTTATCAACGCTGGTTTGCAGGTTATCCCGTAATGTATCAACGCCTGACCGTACAGTTATAATAGTAAAAATACCGATTGTAACCCCCAGCAAGGATAACATTGTACGTAAGCGATTTTGCCTGAGGGCATCAAACGCGAACAAAAAGCTTTCCCTGAAGAGTTTTAAAAATATCATATGTACCTGTTTATGCTGCTGTTGTAATGATTTAAAACGTTTTTAAACCTAATGCCAAAAATGGTGTTATATATTAGATGTTGTAATTGGTATTAAGTTACACTATTTATTGGTTAAGCCCTAAAAAAAATTAACAAGCGTAAACGGGTGTAATCTAATAATATAATAGTTGCAATCACAGCATTCCATAAATATATTTGTACATTTGCGCCCTGAAAAATTCCTATTTATATAACAATGAAGTTATCTCAATTTAAATTCAATCTACCCGAATCACTCATTGCCCACACCCCTTCGCAAGAGCGTGATGAGGCCCGTTTAATGGTATTACACCGCGATTCTGGTAAAATTGAGCATAAAGTTTTTAAAGACGTACTTGATTATTTCGACGATAAGGACGTGATGATCCTTAACAATACCAAAGTATTTCCGGCCCGTATGTACGGCAACAAAGAAAAAACCGGTGCTACTATTGAAGTTTTTTTATTGAGGGAGCTTAATAAAGAATTACGCTTATGGGATGTGTTGGTTGATCCGGCCCGTAAAATACGCGTAGGTAACAAGCTTTATTTTGGTGATGATGACCTGCTTATTGCAGAAGTTGTTGACAACACTACATCACGTGGCCGCACCATACGTTTTTTGTTTGATGGTACAGACGAAGAGTTTCGCCGCAATGTGGAAATATTGGGCGAAACACCGCTGCCAAAATATATTAAACGCAAAGCTACATCTGAAGATAAAGAACGCTACCAAACCATTTATGCTAAACATGAAGGTGCGGTTGCAGCTCCAACAGCCGGCTTGCATTTTAGCCGCGAATTAATGAAGCGCCTTGAGCTAAAAGGTGTTGAGTTTGCAGAGGTAACTTTGCATGTTGGCCTGGGCACTTTCCGCCCGGTTGAGGTAGAGGATCTTACCAAGCACAAAATGGACTCAGAACAAATAATTATAGAGGCTAAACAAGCTGACATTGTTAACAGAGCCATTGAGCGTAAAAGACGCGTCTGCGCGGTAGGTACTACCAGTATGCGTGCCATCGAGTCGGCAGTTTCTGCTGGTAAAATGTTAAAACCAATTAACGATTGGACCAGCAAATTTATCTTCCCTCCGTATGAATTTAGCATAGCTAATTCCATGATCACCAATTTCCATACACCTGAATCAACATTGTTGATGATGATATCTGCATTTGGCGGTTATGAACATGTTATGAATGCTTACGAGGTAGCT
The DNA here is from genome assembly GCA_965650195.1 of uncultured Mucilaginibacter sp. Lineage (GTDB taxonomy): Bacteria > Bacteroidota > Bacteroidia > Sphingobacteriales > Sphingobacteriaceae > Mucilaginibacter. Next base: position 13,371 of record CBFGNU010000067.1, read on the forward strand.
ATAAAAGAGAAGTACCGTTTTTACAGCTATGGCGATGCCATGCTGATTATCTAATTACGGGGTGAGACGTAAAATTAGAGATGTGAGATTGGCAACAGTCTCACATTTTTTATTTACCGGTAATATGCCCATCTTTATAACAATATAGTATGTCCCACATCTCCAATTCAACTTCTGATATCTCATTAAAAAAATACGCCATTATAGTTGCCGGTGGTTCGGGTAAGCGGATGGGATCAACCGTTCCAAAACAATTTCTTTCTGTAAATGGGCTGCCGGTTTTAATGCATACTTTGCTGGCGTTTTACAACAGCGCATCAAAACCTGAAGTTATTTTAGCACTGAATGCGACTTTTCATGATTATTGGAGACAGTTGTGCAATGCCCATAACTTTGATGTACCACATACTTTGGTTGTAGGCGGAGAAACTCGCTTTCACACAGTTAAAGCAGCCTTTGAAACAATTACCGATATTGAGAGCCTTGTAGCGGTACACGATGCCGTACGCCCCCTTATATTAAGTTCGTTAATAGATGCGGCATATTTGCAAGCTGCTGATAAAGGGAATGCAATAGTTGCTGTTAAAAGTCGTGATTCTGTTAGGCAGATAAAACGGGATACATCGTCGAGTTTGAAACGCGATGAGATCTTTCTTGTACAAACGCCACAAACATTTCAATACGCGCAATTAAAAACAGCTTATTTGCAAGCTTATGAAAACACGTTTACTGATGATGCGAGTGTTGTAGAATCTGCAGGATTTAATATACACCTTATTGAAGGCGATCATCAAAACATCAAGATAACCTTTCCTGAAGATATCGCGATAGCTGAATTGCTGTTAAAAGCCCGAGGTAACGCTAGTTTTTAATGATTTTTGGGGTAATCGTAATAAATTAATTTTCCGCTGTTTGAAGTAACAGATGCCCAAACGTCTGTATCGAACTCTACAATTGCTACCGCGCAGGTTGGCACATCATGCGCTGCTCCGCTAAAATAATAAAGTAACTGTCCCAACCCGGGATTATGCCCCACCAAACCAATGCAGTCTAAATTATCAGGCAGTTCTGTTACTATCTCAACCAGGTCATCTCTATCTGCCTCATAAATGCCCTTTATTTCTTCGGCGGCAGGTAAATTTAAATGCTGAGAAAAGATATTCGCTGTACTTATAGTTCGTAATGCCGGACTAGACACCAACATTTTCGGAACGTGATCACTCTCGTTTAAACGCCCCGCCATAATTGCTGCATCCTGTATTCCGCTGTGTGTAAGTGGTCTTTCAAAATCAACATAGCCGCTCTCGTGCGTTGCTTTAGCATGCCTGATAATGACGAGCTTCTTCATAAATTCTACTATTTGATAAGATATCCTAAACCAAGTGAGAACACTCTATTCTTTACAACACTTGTACCGCTATCTTGTTGGGATGGCGACGCGATATTAT
>CBFGNU010000068.1:0-14758 GCA_965650195.1 uncultured Mucilaginibacter sp.
AAGTGTATATGATCTTTTGGATAATGCGTATGGGGATCATCCTCCCGTTGGCTCAGATCATCTGTTTTCACAACGAATTCCCTTTTTACTGATATTGACGTTTTCGAATTCTGATCAATATCATGTTCGGCCTGTCGCACCTGGCTAATGCCCTTGCCTGTATTTGGCGGGGGATAGACATAGCCGTAAACAAACAGCATTTTGGGAGCGTTGAATTGTTCGCGCACTCGTTCAAAAAAGTGCTTCAGGTTTTTTCCGTATTGGTTACTAATGGTGTCGCCCTTATCAGCGTCATTTTCACCTTGTTGCCAAAGCATACCTTTAATTACCGGGTAATAACCGCGTCTACGCAGACTGTCCAATCCGGCGCTAACTGTTTTAACAAAAATTTTATATTGCACGCCCCAGTCTGAGGTGTCGGCTTTGTTTTTTCCCGGGTTCCATTGGTTATACAAGTCGGTGCCGCTGTGTGCATGCTTGATAAGAGCGATTTGAGCCTTTACTCTCAATTTTTGGAGCTTGCTGCCAAAACCCAGTTCAGGTCCGAACCTGTCCGGCGATTCTGAAGCTTGGCGAAGTGGTTGGATAGTGAAAGGTGGCAAGCCGCTGTTAAGGTGAGGTTTGCCGGAATGAAAGATAAATACCCTTCTGTTGATTTGCATCGAATCCGTCATATTCGCGATATAACCCTGCCCTGTAGCATTAGACTGCCCGCCAATAAGGTACACCTCTATTTCTTTATTGTGCTGGGCCTTTGCGGAAAATGCGCAAGACAGCGTAAGCAAACAAATTAAATGAAATTTATTCATGACTCTTGTTTAAGTGGACAACCCTTTGGATAAAGTCCTGAACAAATTAATATTTAATTTATCGGGAACATTGGTTTTTTTTGAATAAAAAGTTCACGGGTTATCTGGTATGACTATTTTAAAGATGCAAATGCGATTAAATGACGTCTTAATAAAAAAGCTCTGACTAAATACCAGAGCTTTTTTATTAAGGATATTTAACGGAATGCTACATCTTAGCCACAAACCCACCGCTCGGGCGCAGTTTTATGGTTAATACGTCTGTTTTAGATACGGTTTGCTCTTTTCTATCAACGCTGGTATTGGTTTCACCATCATAAACCAACGTAGCTTTGGTTGTCTTGGTCAGGAAATCTAGCGGGACCTTTATTTCGCGTTCTTCGCCCCCGTTCATTACACCAACCCACCAGGTTGTGCCTTTACGCCTTGCAAATGCTACCACATCGCCCATGCTTGTGCATGGCAATACGCGGGTTTCATCCCAAGTGGTAGGTACGGTTTGAAAAAGGTCAAACATCGGGTTGTCCAGGTAAAACTGATACTGATCTGTAAAATGTATTATCGGCGACAGGTAAACAATTGCCTGTGCAAACTCATGCGGCCAGCTAAATTTAGTCGTGGCAAGCTGTTTCGGGTCTAATATAACCGAAGTAAAATCAGCCGGACCGGTTAACAGGCGCGTAAAGGGCACCGTAACATCATGCTGCGGAGGCATAACACGGCGGTAACGGGTCATATGATACTCATTACCACGTATGGCTTCGCGCGTAATATCATTTGGGAAACTACGGTTTAGCCCGGTCGGTTTTACGCTGCCATGAAAGTTAAGTAATAAGTGCAGATCGGCACACTCTTGCTGTGTTTCAGCATACCATTGCATTATCTCGGCAGTGGCATCGGGTATAAAGTCTATTTTTATGCCGGCGGCGCCAAGGGCTTTAACTTTATCCAGATATACCTTGCGCTCCGGCGCTTTTCTAAACTCCTTTGAATCAACCCAAACAATTGATTTTACACCAACGGTTTTGCCGTAGTCTATTGCCTCTTTAAGCAGTGCCCATTGATCTTTGCCTTCCTGTTTCCAATTACGCCAGCCATCATCAATCAGGTAGTATTCCCATTTTAGCTTGGCTGCTGCATCAAACCATTGTTTCTGGTCATCCAATTTCGGCGCGCCAATGCTCCACCATTGCCACATACTGCGGCCGGGTTTAACCCACGAAAAATCTGATCCTTTTGGCGGTGGCGGGCATAAATTAGTTATCAGGTCTGAATTAGTCAATGCGTTAAGCGATCTGGCCACCATTGTAGTGCGCCACGGCGAAACAGCTTTGCCTTTATAGGTGCCATTTAAATAGATAGTAGTTGATGGCGGCTTAACTTCCCATCCTTTTTTTGCGAAGGGAAAATACGCGCTTAGCACGTTGCCGTTACGCATGAAGGACATGTCCGAAAAATTCTCTACGTCGGCTTCTGATACTGAAACATAGTAGCCATTGGTTTCAAAAGTAACCGGCCCCATTATGGTTTTACCTTCTGGTACCTTCTCAAACGCAGTTACATAGTTCACACCCTCGTAGCTTTGCGAATAGTCTGCCCAGGCGATCTTGCTGATATTAGCTGGTAAGGTCCAGCCTGTGCGTTCACTGTCAATGCGTTTTATCCCGGCGGGAATAGTATAACGAATAGCCACACCATCATTATAAACACGAACAATAACGCTCATTTGCTTGCCTGCGGCAATAAGCGGTATTTCAGCTTCGTTTGCGTTATTATATGCAATGGGGTGATTTCCGATAATGGGATAACTCTCATTCACTTTGCTCATTTTAGCTGAGCCTGCCAAACGCACATTATTGCCGAGGTCGGTACTGTCAGCTATCAAGCCCAACGGCGATGTTTCAATTATCGGTTTCTTGTCGGCCTTTATATTATAGACCAGCTTTTTATTGACGGCTGAGACCGTTAATACCAAACGCTTATCAGGGCTGCTAACGGTAACACTTGCGGTTTGGCTAAATGCGTTTGTTGCACATAGCATTAAAGCAGCAGATAGAATATTAAAAATTTTCATATAGATGTATTGTTATTTTGGAGCCATGAATTCCATCAAACCCATTCGGTTAGGCTGGTGTACATCCAAACGAATGTCGTAGATCGGGTAAAGTGTTGATGTAGAGCGGAAACGGTCGGCCACCTGATTGCGATCTTGCCTTACCGCCTGGAAAGCCCACTTTCTACCAACCCCCGGTCGGCCAAAATTTGAAAGCGCATCTATCGGAATAGCCAATTCCATTGTCCAGCCTTTGTCTTTGTCTTTTTCGTTGTTGATGGTACCATCATAAGTAACCTCAACCTTATAGGCAGGATTATATCCTTTTACAAAATAATCGCGTTTGTTATAATATTTATAAAACATTATATAATCATAAGCCGCTTTAGTTATGTTGATCTCAAACCCGAAGTGCATATTTAAGCTGTCCGGAACAGGAACAACAAAAAACTCTGCACAATCGTCAAGGTACGGGCGTGCGTCAAAAGCAGTTTCGCGGGCAGTTAACGATGTATCCTGGCATTCATAGAATAAATACAGGTTGGTATCGTCCCACATCATTCTGAATTTGGTGGCTTGCTTTTCAAAAGGCTCTCCGCTGCGGTAAAAATAATCAAGACTGCGCACCTCGGCATTTTTCCAGGCGGCTTCGTTCATTTTTCCATCAACAGTTATAGGCTCTGTGGCCTTTGCTACTTTGTAAGACGGCAGTTCGCCTATTACATATTTTTTTTCGGTTTGTGCATGTAAGCTAAGGCATGCTAATAAAAAGCAGGCGGCTGTGGTTATTATTTTACGGATCATAGTATATTGATATAGGTAGATTAATTAGCGGCTATAACGGGCCCTTTGTGTCCTAATAATTCCAACATTTTTTCACCGTAGCGGCTGCCCAATATCTGGTAACCTTCAGCAGTGAAATGTAACCTATCTCGCGTTGTTGGAGCGCCTTTAGACGAAATTACATACGAGTTAGGAATAACCTGTGGTACTGTTGCTATAAATTTATTAAAGCCCGCGCACGCACCGTTTTGATCAGCATTTACCAGTTCGCCAACCAATAAAGGTGTCTTTTTTGCATTCAGGTCAAGGTCTGTTATTATATTATTATAAATGCCTTTAACCTTTGTTGTCCATAAACTGTCGTTAGGATTTGATTCACCCTGGTGTAGTAATATACCTTTAACAACGCCGTATTTAGCAGCCTCTTTAGACATGTCAATAAAGTGCTGGTAGGGGTTTTCGTTATACTCTTTGATGATACTTTTCATCCATGAAGGTGCCGTTGCCGCATAGGTTTGGAAGGTGTTCTTTTCAAAAACTTCGATCTTGGCACCGGCCACTGATACATTTACTATGCCTACTTTAACATTCGCCGGCAGATTAGCCAACAGCGTTCTTCCAAAATAGTCAGATGGGGTTAAGCCGGTATTGCAGCGGCAAAGCGGCGGTTTGGCGGTATACCATTTACCTTGCTCGCGACCCAGTTTAGGACAATTCACTGTTTCAAAAACGCGGAAGCGCTCGTCAATTCCAACGCTGTCTTTCGGTTGAATACGGGCGTTGCCTTCCATGTTAGACTGGCCAAAACACAGAAATATGTAAAAGTTTTTGTCTTTCTTTATCTTCTCGGCCGGTTTATATGCCGAGAAAAAAAAGGTGCTTGCAATAGCGACCGCACCTAATGCTATCAGTGCTGTAATGCGTAGTTTCATGTATTTAATGGTTAAATAATGGTTTATCCGCTTTGAACGCGGCATTTTAACAGCCAATTTATAAATTATTTGCCATAACTATTTGTAAAGCTTTTGTTCGATATAATATTTGGCTATCCGTTTTCGCAAATATAAGGCCTGCTTTATAAATAGCCCCTATAAGCCCGCCCTTTGAAATATGGATTATTAACACTACCTTTGCGCCCGATTTGGCGATGTAGCCAGATACGTTATTTTAAATCATGAACCCATTTATTAATCTGGGAATCCGTCATGATATTGTTAATGCCATCTCTGAGTTAGGCTTTGAAAACCCTACTCCAATCCAGGAACAGTCAATCCCGGTATTGCTAACAGGCAGCAACGATTTTGTCGGATTAGCCCAAACCGGGACCGGTAAAACTGCTGCCTTTGGCCTTCCACTTTTGGAACTGTTGGATTTCGAAGAAAATCATCCCCAGGCGCTTATTCTGTGCCCAACGCGCGAACTTTGTTTGCAAATTACTAACGACATTAAAAACTACGCCAAAAACATGAACAACGTACACGTTGTTGCCGTGTATGGTGGTGCAAGCATCTCTGATCAGTTACGTCAAATTAGACGCGGCGTGCAGATTGTTGTTGCAACCCCGGGCCGTATGTTAGACATTATTAACCGTAAAGCGGTTGATTTTTCGCAGGTGAAGTTTGTAGTATTGGATGAAGCTGATGAAATGCTCAATATGGGCTTTCAGGAAGATATAGACAATATCCTGTCAACTACACCAGACGAGAAAAAGACCTGGTTGTTCTCGGCCACTATGCCTACAGAAGTTAGGCGCATCGCCAAAAAATACATGGATAACCCTTTTGAGTTAACCATGGGCGAAAAAAATACAGGCAACGTAAATATTGAGCACGAGTACTATGTAGTACGTGCCCGCGATAAATACGCTGCATTTAAACGCATTGTTGATTTTAACCCTGAAATTTTCGGTATAGTATTTTGCCGTACCAAGATTGAAACACAGGAAATTGCTGAATCGCTGATAAAGGACGGTTACAATGCCGACTCTTTACACGGCGACTTGTCGCAACAACAACGTGATAAGGTAATGAAACGCTACCGCGAGCGCAGTCTGCAATTATTAATTGCAACAGACGTAGCTGCACGTGGTATTGACGTTAACGACGTTACACACGTTATTAACTACTCGTTACCTGATGAAATAGAGAATTATACCCACCGTAGCGGTCGTACAGCCCGTGCCGGTAAAACAGGTATCTCTATCGCCATTATCAACTCTAAAGAGTTAGGTAAAATACGCCAGATTGAGCGTGTTATAGGTAAAAAGTTTGTTAAAGCTGAGATCCCTACAGGATTTGATGTTTGCGAAAAACAATTATTTGCCCTGATACACAAAGTACATAACGTTGAAGTGAATGAACAGCAGATTGAGCAGTACATTCCGCGCATTATGAACGAGTTTGCTGATCTGAGCAAAGAGGATATCATTAAACGTTTTGCCTCATTAGAGTTTAACAGCTTCCTTGATTATTATAAGAATGCCCCTGACCTGAACGCACCTGCTGATGACCGTATCGGTCGTGACAGGCCTGAACGTGGTGAGCGCGGCGAACGTAGCGAACGTTTCCCTCGTGAAGGTGCCCGTGGTGAGTTTACCCGTTTGTTTATCAACTTAGGTTCTGTTGATGGCTTTAGCCGCGGCGACCTGTTAGGTTACATCTGCAATACTGCTAAAATAAGCGGTAAAACTGTAGGTAAGATAGACGTTAAAGGCGTGTACTCTTTCTTTGAAGTACCGCATGACGATGTTGCTAAAACACAAGAAGGCTTTAAAGGCGCTGATTTCCAGGGTCGCGAAGTTCGTATTGAAATATCAGGCGAAGGTACCAGCAGCACCCGTAGCGGTGGTGGCGAGCGTCGCGAAGGCGGCGGTGGTTATCCTCGTAGCGGAAATCGCGAAGGCGGTTTCAGAGGCGGCGAGCGCCGTGAAGGCGGTGGCGGTTACCGCGGCGGCGAAAATCGCGAAGGCGGTGCCAGTGGTGGTTTCCGTGGTGGCGAAAAACGTGAAGGTGGCGGTGGTTTCCGTGACTTTTCAGGCAAACGCCGCGAAGACAGACCGGAGCGCAGAAGACGTTTTTAAGTTTTAACACTTTAGAAATATTTTAAAAATAACAGGCCTGTATGTGAAAGCATACGGGCCTTGTTGTTTTGGCCGCTTTGTATCCAATGCGCCTTATTACCCAATATATGGTTATCTTAGTTTGGATTATATACAAACTTGATGAGAACCATACTAACCTTGTTTATTGGTAGCCTTTTGCTTAATGCCACTGCTTTCGCACAATCTTTTAAACCATGGAATGCTAATTGGATAAGCGCAAAAGGAGAAACCGGCAAGGATTATGGTGTATTTTATTTCCGTAAGCAAATTGATCTGTCTGAAAAACCCTCGGCTTTTAAAGTTAAGGTATCGGCAGATAACCGCTATAAGCTATTTGTAAACGGCACATTAATATCTTTGGGGCCAGCACGGGGCGATATTTATTTTTGGAATTACGAAGAGGTTGACCTCGCCCCTTACCTCGTCGCGGGAAAAAATATGGTATCGGCAATAGTTTGGAACGAAGCCGAACTGAGGCCCGAGGCGCAGATAAGTTTACGCACAGCTTTTATTTTACAAGGTGTCTCGCCGGCTGAAGAAATATTGAATACCAATACGTCATGGAAAGCCATACGCGACAATGGTTACCAACCCCTTAGAACCAATCTTGGTTATGGCGGTTATTACGTAGCAGGCCCCGGCGAAATAGTTACGGAAAGCAAAACGGTAAAAAATAGTATGTCGCCGGGTGTGGATGACGGTGCCTGGTCGGGGGCAATTAATTTAGACAGGGGCAAACCAAAAGGCGTGGCCGATGCTTCAGGGTGGATGTTGGTGCCATCGCCGTTGCCACAAATGGAATATACTTACCAGCGTATCCCATTATTACGTAAGACAACGGGTATAACGACACCTTCTGGCTTCCCTGTTACGAAAACGTCACTTACCATCCCGGCTAACACCACCGCAACGTTTATATTAGATCAAACATATTTAACCAATGCCTATCCTACGTTAAATTTTAGTAAAGGCGCCGATGCGGGGATATCACTCAGTTACGCCGAATCGTTGTTTGATGATCTAAGGAGATCTGGCATGCGCAAAGGCGACCGTAATGCTGTTGAGGGCAAAGATTTTGCCGGAAGAAAAGACAGCATAATTGCCGATGGAACGGATGGCCAAAGTTTTACCACGCTATATTGGCGCACGTACCGGTACATTCGCCTCATTGTCCGCACCCAGGGCCAACCTTTGATCATTGATGATATTTATGGAACCGCCACGGATTATCCTTTTCAACTCAATGCGAAACTGAAAACGGATGATCAAGAAATGCAGCAGATGCTGGATATTGGTTGGCGTACCGCCCGGTTAGATGCCAATGAAACTTATATGGATTGCCCGTATTATGAGCAACTGCAATACATAGGTGATACCCGCATACAGGGTATGGTAAGCTATTATAACAGCGGCGACGACCGCCTGATGCGCAATGCCATTAATTTGATGGACCACTCGCGCATTGGCGAAGGACTGACGCTGAGCAGACATCCATCATTTAGTCCGCAAATAATTTCTACTTTCTCATTATGGTATATCGGCGTTTTACATGACTACTGGATGTATCGTCCCGATGCCAATTTTATTAGGGATAAATTGGCTGGCGCACGTGCGGTACTTGATTTTTTCGGCAAATACCAGCAAGCTGATGGCTCGCTAAAAAATGTGCCTTACTGGACCTTTGTCGATTGGTCGGACGGCTGGACCAGGGGGATGCCACCTTTGGACAGCAAAGGTGGTTCGGCCCTGTTAGACCTGCAATTGCTTGTAGCCTATCAGCAAGCCGCCCAACTGGAAGCTAAACTGGGTATGCCCGCAATTGCCACGCTTTACCACACCAAAGCCGCGCAATTAGCACAAACTATTCAACAAAAATATTGGGACGCGGGCAAAGGATTATATGCCGACAATGAAGATAAAAATTCTTTTTCGCAGCACGCTAACTCACTAGCTATATTAACCGGGATTGCAGGTAGCAATGTAGCCCCGTCCATCGGCAAAAAGCTATTGGGCGATGCGTCACTTACGCAATGCACCATCTATTTTAAATATTACCTGCACCAGGCCTTGGTAAAAGCCGGCATGGGTAACAACTATCTGAAATGGCTGGATATCTGGCGCGAGAATATTAAATTGGGATTAACAACCTGGGCCGAAAAGAGCGATGTACAAAGCAGCCGCAGTGACTGCCACGCATGGGGATCAAGCCCCAATGTTGAATTTTTTCGTACTATTTTAGGTATAGACAGTTATGCTCCCGGCTTTGCTAAAATAAAGATCGAACCGCATTTGGGTAATCTTAAAAATGCTTCGGGCGAAATGCCTCATCCCAACGGTAAAATTGCAGTTGAGTATATGTTGAAAGGAACCGTGTGGAAAATCAAGCTCGTCCTGCCCACAAAAACAACCGGCTTATTTGTTTGGAAAGGGAAAAACTACCTTCTGAAAAGTGGCGAAAATATCTTTAAAATTTAAAAAGCACCCATCTACGGGTGCTTTAATATATAAATTTCTGAGATAAGCTGACAACTAAGCTATTAAGGCTTAGTTGTTCTCATTTGTGCTTTGGTAATAAACACGCGATGACCTTTTTTATTTACATAGAAGTATTTGCCATACTCGTCAATATAAACCAACTCGCCGGTTAAAGCCCAATGGCCCTTGTAGCGTTTGGTAGAAACCGCAGCAGCGCCTTTTGATGCAAGTTCTGAAGTTTTTTTGCCTACATCTTTAGCCGCACCTTCTATTTGTTTTCCAACCGGTTTGTCCTGGGCATATGTAGTGCTGTTACCGGCAACAAAAATTGCGGCCGCCAGTAATCCTATTTTGAATGCATTTTTCATGTTAATGTTATTTATAACACACTAACACAATTTCTCTGCCAATTGCTTTTCTTCCTTAAGTAGAACTTAATCAGCAATAAGCACTGTATTGATTGCTGACTCATTGTAGGCAATTTACTGCAATATCGTTTAGCATACTTTAACTCTTTTTAACTTTTGCGTGCTGTATTCCTTAGTATCATTGCTAAATGAAACCAGTTTTACTTATCGCATTCATTCTTAACTTATCGTTGTCTTATGGACAATCAACTAAATACCGCTTTAGTATTCATTCTGATGCTTTGGTGCAAATAAATGATGCTGAGCGCGATACCCTCTTGCCACGGCTCGATGGATTTTTGAAATATAAAAATGGATCTGTTCAGGATAATCCTTACGTGGATTCTGCATATGCTAAGGTGGATGTTAATCCGTTTGAGATGATGTTTAATGTGGAAAGCAACCGTGAGGACCTCAATTTTTACAAGCCAACGCTGTTAGCCATACTACCTGCTATTAAGGATCAACAGTATATAATGAAGTTATCCTATATGGGCGTCACCCCTCAGAATGAGCCAGTGCAACGCATGATCGTCACGCTTGTAGCAGAGAAGCGAAGGAATAATTACTACTTTTTTAACGCTGTAAATTACAGCACCCGCAATTGGAATAAAAAGCAGGTGGGCAGTGTAAAATACATATACCCATACCAACTTAATTTGGCAAAAGCAAGAGAGATGGACAGGATGAACAAAATAATTGCCAAGAAATTTGCCATGCCCATTATTCCACTAACCTACTACAGGTGCGATGATCCCGAACAAATGCTTAAAATAATGGGCTATGATTATGTAAGTAATATGTATTGGTCAATGGCGGGCGGCTTCGCGCCGTACTGGATAAGTACTGTATTCGCCGGAAATAATTCTGAACTGTATGTTCATGAGCTTGTACATTTTTATACTTTAAAGCTATTTCCGGTAAACACAAGAATAATGAATGAGGGTTATGCAACCTATCTGGGAGGTAGTGGTGGTGGACTCTCGCTGGATGAATCAAAGCCCCTGGCAAGAAATTACCTGGATAAGCACCCTGATAAAGACATAACTCAGGTATTTATAAATTTTGATCGGGTAGAAAAAAGTATTCCCTTCACTTATATTGTTAGTGGTTTGATTTGCCGCGATGTTGAAACCAAATATGGCTTCGAAAAAATCAAAAGATTGTTCGAAGCGAAAAGCGATGACGAGTATTTTAAACTATTAGAGGAGGTAACTGGTGTTACGAAAAAACAGTTCTCTGATTATGTAAGAAAATTGGTTAATTAATGTACAATATTAATAACCTAGCAGAGTTTCTCTGCCAATTGCTTCATTTCAAAAACAGGGGAGCGTTTCTCATACAAAATAGCGTAAACGGCTTCGCAAATAGGCATATTCACTTTGTATTGTTTGTTGATCTGGTGTAGGCAATTTACTGCATAAAAACCTTCAGCTATCATGTTCATTTCCAGCTGGGCAGATTTAACGGTATAGCCTTTACCTATCATATTGCCAAACGTGCGGTTGCGGCTAAACTGCGAATAGGCGGTAACCAACAAATCGCCCAGGTAGGCCGATTCTTTGATATCTCTATCAATAGGATGCACTTCATCCACAAAGTTCTTTAACTCGCGTATGGCATTAGAAATTAATACCGATTGAAAGTTATCGCCATAGCCTACCGCGTGACAAATACCGCTGGCAATAGCGTAGATGTTTTTTAATACCGCGGCATATTCAGTACCCCATATATCATCAGATGTGATGGTTTTAATGTACCGTGTATTTATCATGCCGGCAAATTCTGTAGCAAACTCAGCATCGCCGGAGGCAATGGTTAAATAGGATAATTTTTCTAACGCCACCTCTTCAGCATGGCAGGGACCGCTCAAAACCGCAAAATTTTCAGCTGTTATGCCGTAGGCTTTGTTCAGATATTCAAATATAATCAGGTTCTCATCGGGCACTATACCCTTAATGGCCGATATTATTCTTTTACCTTTCAGGTCATCGGCGCTAATGTCTGCCAGCGCTTCCTTTAAAAAGGCGGCAGGCACGTTAAGAAGGACCATATCAACGCCGGTAATAAGTTCATGCAGGTTGCTTGAAATGTTTTCGGCTGCAACTTTTATTTCTACAGAACTTAGATATTTAGGGTTGTGCCCAAATTTATGGATATGCTCAACAGCTTCAGCATTACGCATCCACCAAAAAATTTCTTTGGGGGTAATGTTATCAGTTAACATTTTAATGTTGGCCGTAGCCCAGCTACCTCCGCCAACAACCAGTATTTTATTTTGCTTTTGCATTAATATGTCCCGGGCAAAGTAACAAAAAAATGTGCATATGTGCTGTAGCGGTAGTTTATGCCGAAAGCCAATGCGGTATTTTACATCAATCCATAAGTTGCTTTATCGCCATTATGTTTTTTTCAATCTGCTTTTTTTCTGAGCTGACCTTGGTAAGCTTTAATGCTTTACCGAAATGATGTAAAGCCTGCGTATTATCAACCCCGGTATACAAATGCCCTAAAAGGCAATGATAAAGATGATTGTCTGCCAGTTGGGTAAGTTTTTCGGCTTCAACAATAGCAATGTCATTCCCTTTTGCTTTAGCGAGGGCATAAGTGCGGTTAAGGGCCGCCATTGGGGAGTATTCTAAAATGAGTAGCTTATTGTATAGTTGTAATATGCTTTCCCATTTTTCGGGCGATGGCGTTTTACGGGTATGCCAGTAAGCAATAGCCGCTTCAATGTGGTATCTGCTTAACTTGTCTCCCTGCGATGCGCGGATGAGATAGTTGGTGCCCCTGGTTATCAGCTCATCGTTCCATAAACTATCATCCTGTTCATCGTATAAAATTATCTCTCCATGCTGATCCATCCGGGCGTCAAAACGCGAGGCGTGGAAACACATGAGCGAGAATAACGCATTTACAGCAGGTACATCGGTTTGAGTATTTTCTATCAATAAATAGTTAAGCCGCATAGCCTCAAGGCACAGTTCTCTTCGCAGGTTGGTATTTCCGCTTGTACTATAGTAACCTTCGTTAAACAACAGGTATAGCGTTAACAGCACCGTTTCAAGTCTTTTATTGATCTCGTCTCCCGCCGGAAACTCTATCCTGACTTTCAGCCCCCTCAGTTTCTCTTTGGCCCGGTGCAGGCGTTTGTTAATGGTTTCTTTGTTAGACAGAAAGGCATCCGCAATTTCATCAATGCTAAAACCGCAGAGTATGCGTAAAGCCAGCCCTATCTGCGCCTCGGTGGGTATAGCGGGCTGGCAAATGGCAAACATCATTTGCAGCTGACTGTCGTTAATGTTCTTTTCTGATAGATCTATTTCTGCTTCGTCAGTAAGCCGGTGCTCGTTTTGTAAAACTGGCTGCACCTTTTGGTTAAAGATGGTGTCGCGCTTTAAATGATCTTTGGCTTTATTTTTTGCAACCGTATATAACCACGCAGCCGGGTTTTCGGGCGGGCCTTTTATCTTCCAGTTTTCTGACGCCGATAAAAAGGTTTCGCTAACAATATCCTCCGCAGTCTCGATATGCTCGAAACCAAAATAACGCACAAGCACCGCTGTTATTTTGCGGTGCTCGGTGCGAAACAGGTTAGATAAAATAGCGTCGTGATGCATTGCAAGCTTGAATTTAGCGCATTTGCATAATCTGTCTTACCTCTACACAGCCGCCTGTGCTTAAAATAGGGCAGCCTTTTGAGATTTCGGCAGCTTCGTCTAATGATGATGCCCTTACAACAATATAACCACCAATGGTCTCCTTAACCTCAACATAAGGGCCGTTAGTAATTATACCTTCAGGCCTTACTACTTTGCCATCAGGGTTTAGGCGGTTGCCGGGATTGGCCAGTTTGTCCTGGGCGGCAAGGCCACCCATCCAATCCATCCATGGTGTGGTAATAGCCTGTAATTGCTCCGGTGTCATTTGCGCGTCGAAATCCGCGTCGCGGTGAAAGATCAATAAAAACTCGTTCATGTTATTTAAGTTTAAGGGTTAAAACCTAATGACGCTTAACCCTAACAAAATTGGACAACATCGTCAAAATATTAATTACGCCAATTTACTTTGCAAGATAATCCTTCAAACTGGTTCCTAAAATATAGGTCCATCCTTTGGCAAAACTTTCGCGGGCGAATGAAGAATTGTCTTGCGGGAAGCTTTCCAAACCTGTGTGCGTAAGCGTTACTTTGGTTTGATGCCCTTCATCAACCAATTCAATACTTACCAGTGAGTGGCCCGGATATTCTAAATAACGCCAGCTGTATGCGATCTTTCGTTCAAAAATCGCGTCAGTTACTACGCATTCATGCTCAAATTTTACACCCTTGTCCTCACCCGAAAAATGGAAAGTAAAACCTACCTCGGGTTTAAAATCATCCACATCAAAATACCAGGCTTTCATTTTTACCTTATCAGTTAGGGCCTGCCAAACCGCATTTACCGGCGCATCATAAGTGCGTTCAATTACAAAAGGTTCTGTTTTCATAACAGTAGTTTTTAAGTTAATAGCTTGTTATTGATTTTTGTTTTCCAGTTCCTTAGCCAAAAAATCGCCCAAAGCATCCAGTTTCTCGTTCCAGAATTTTTGGTATTTCGCTGTCCAATCGGCAACCTGCTTAAGTTGCTTAAGTTCCACACGGCAATAGCGCTCGCGGCCTTGCTTTGTTACCTTGATAAGCCCGCACTCCGTTAAAATTTTAATGTGTTTAGATATAGCGGGCCTGCTTATTTTAAACTGATCAGCAACATTATTAAGATTTAAGGTTTGCTGCGAAAGCATCCCGATTATCTCTCGTCGGGTCGGGTCGGCAATTGCCTGGAATACATCTCGTCTCATATAATAATACTAGTAACCGAATGGTTACAAATATATATGTAATTGATTGGTTACGCAAATTTATTTTAAAATGATTGGTAAGACATAATTGGGGCAACAGGCATTTAAGCCGTTTACCATTGTAACATTTATATAAGGTGTGTATTTAGTGGGGCTTTTATTATGATTTAAGCGATAAAATTTGTTTTTTTGACAACGACAAATGCCGCTTTAACAGCAGCATAAACCAATTGTATTAATAAGCAGTAGTTTGGATAAAAGATTTTAGGGGACAGATAACGTTACCAAAAC
>CBFGNU010000069.1:0-14670 GCA_965650195.1 uncultured Mucilaginibacter sp.
CGCGAGTATTCTTATCTTCCTGAAACTGTTTTACCACATCGCCGCGGTTTTGGGTAGCGCCATCAAGGTATACATAGGGGATCTTTTGCTCCTCCATGTAATTGCGGTAAATGGTAAGCTGCTTAACAAATTGAGAGAAGATTAGCACTTTATGCCCACCATCCAAAACGGTAGAAAGGGTGTGCGTAACGTTCTCAAACTTGCCGGAGTCGCCTTCATACTCCTGGTCTATCATGGATGGGTGATTGGCTATCTGGCGCAGCTTAGTCAAGCCTTGTAACACCTGTATCTGGCTTTTGGCGAAGGTGCCGTCCTCCAGGCTTTTCAACAACTCGTTTCGGTATTCTGATTTCACCTCTTCGTAAACAGATGCCTGTTCTTCGCTCATCTGGCAGTAGAACAAGTTTTCGGTTTTAGGCGGTAGCTCGGTAGCCACCTGCTCCTTGGTGCGGCGCATCACAAAGGGCTTTATCAGCGCCTGCAGTTTGCGGGCCTTGTCCTCGTCTTTTTTCTTTTCGATAGGTGTTACAAACTCGTTCTGAAAATATTGCTGAGAACCCAACAAACCAGGGTTAATGAACGACATCTGCGTCCACAAATCATTAACGGTATTTTCAACCGGCGTACCGCTCAATATCAATTTAAAGCGCGATTTTAACTGCTTAACTGATTGAAACGATTTAGATGCTGCATTTTTAATATTCTGACTTTCGTCCAATATGATGTAATCAAAGAAGTATTCTTTTAACAAATCAATATCTATACGCGTGATACCATAAGTGGTTATCACCACGTCATAATTGGCAAACACATCTGCCTGTTTATAGCGGAACGTACCCGTATGCACCATTAACCGCAATTGGGGCGCGAATTTTTTAGCTTCGTTAAGCCAGTTATAAATAAGTGACGTAGGCATAACAACCAGCGAGGTGCTTTTACCGCCATCGACCTCGGCATCTTCTTTATGCTTTTGCAGCAGGGCCAGGGTTTGTATGGTTTTACCTAAGCCCATATCATCGGCCAAACAGCCCCCAAAATGGTAGTTCTTTAAAAAATGGAACCAGTTATAGCCCGCCTGCTGATAGTGCCGTAGTAAGCCGTTAAAGTGTACCGGTATGGGTAAAACTTCCAACTCCTCAAAGTTGGTTAATTTTTGCAGCTTGCGGGTCATGATAACCTCGGCCATTTCGCCTTCGGCGAGGCTGTTTACCAGGCCTATGTGGTGCCGGCGCAGCTTAAGTTTTTCGCCGCCCTCGCTAAAATGCAGCAGGTTGCCGTATTGCGAGAACCAGCTTTCGGGAATAACCGCTATCTCGCCTGATGGCAGTGTAAACTCTTTTTTATGATTAAGGATATGGTTGCGCAGCTGTATGAACGGAATTTGATAAGGCCCGAAATGTACTACAGCGTGGATATCAAACCAATCGTTATTTTCCTGTACCTGCAGGTCTATTTTGCTAGAGCCGAAGACGTAGCGTTTTTGCCCTTCAGGTTGGTCAATCTCAAAACCATCATCTATTAATTGCTGATGATGCTGGTTAAGCCATTCAAAAACCGAGAAGGACTGATTGTCGTCATCGTCCGCACTCGCAACTTCCAGGTTTTGAAATAAAGAGGAGGCCGTTTTTAATCCTAAACCCTCCAATAATTGTAATTTGCCCTTCTCCCAGCTTACTGAGCGTTTAATACGGTGGAAGGTATAATCGTCACCATTACGCTCTATACGTACTGAAATATGCCTTCCATCGCCGTAGGGGAAAACATAGCCCGCATATTTAAAATATAATTGCAGCTGCGATGTACCGCCCTCCACATATATGGGTTTAAGCACCGGCCGGGCATCGTATTTTTCCGTGTTGATGGTAAAGCCCTCGGCATAAACGTTGTGTTTTTCAATAAGCGGAGCCACAAACTTTTCAAAATAAGATTGTTCTGATGATTTGGGGATGGCGATGTAACGTTTATTTAAAAACGGCTGGAGTTTTTTACCCTCTATCTCTTTGTCAAAATAATAAACGGTATCATCCATCAGCATCCATGCGGGGTGGTTGCAGATGATCTCCGCATTTTTGAACATAAACTCAATCCGCATTCCCTTGTATTTAATGGTAGGGAAGTAGCGGATCTCCTCCTCGTTCCGCCTGAAATGGAACAACACCGATGCCGGCTCTTCTGCAATTTGCAGCTTGCGCTCGGCGGGATAGCCCTCCTTGCTCATCAGGTAAATTTCTTTGCTACCCATCAGGTTAAAGGCCTCGGCTAAACGCTTTTCTATTTTGGGCCTTATGGTCTCGAAAAGCTGCTCGGTAAACACCTTTGCAAAAAATTCAGAGGGCCGGATCAGTTTTTTATAGTAGCGTTTTATTACTGCACCCTGCTCAATTTCTTCTAAAAGCTTGATCAGTTTTAGGTCGGTATCCGCCAAACAATTGCTAAATTCTGTCGCAGTATTTGAGAATAAACGCTGGTGAGTTAAAGAGAATTCGCCGTTGGGGTTAAGCTGAACTATGTGTGGTTCAATAACATACCCAAGATACTCGTGCCGGGCTATGGCATAAATTATCTGGCAGGGTTTTGAACTATCAACACGTAACATAGGCTTCTAACAAAAAATTATTAAAAGCTACATCAACAAAAAATTCAAACGTACTCAGAATTTGCCTTAATTAAAAGCGTTTGGGGTTAAATAATTGTTAACAGATCAACCATTAATTAAACATCCAATTCACCGCCAAATACCAAATTTGCCGGCCCCTCTAAAAAGATATCCGTAAACACCTTGCCATCATAATTAAAGCGAATGTTCAGATCGCCGCCTAAAACTTTAACTGGTGTTTCAATAGTGCCGGTTTGGTTGTTGTGTTGGGCCATGGCTAGTGCTACTGCGGTAACTCCTGTGCCACAGGCGTAGGTCTCATCCTCAACACCACGCTCAAAGGTGCGCACGAAGTAGCCATTGGCGGTTGGCTCAACAAAATTTACGTTAATGCCTTTGGCTTTGTAGGTAGGGTTATTGCGTATGGCGTGCCCCTCGTGATAAACGTCTTTATCTTTCAAACCTTCGGTAAGGGCTATATAATGCGGCGAGCCGGTGTTCAGTACATAAGCGTCGCCATCGCGGTTAACGGTGTCAACATCAATCATTTGCAGGCTCACCCAATCACCTTCCGCTGAAATTTTGGCATGATGCGGGCCATCTACTGCCAAAAAATCGGTCTCCGTGTCAATTATGCCTAAAAATTTTGCAAAAGCCACAATACAGCGCCCGCCGTTGCCGCACATGCTGCTGGGCTGGCCATCGGCATTGTAATAAACCATCTCAAAATCATAGCCCTCAACATCCTGCAAAAACATCATACCGTCGCCACCAATGCCAAAGCGCCTGTCGCACAAATGCGAAATTAGCTGAGGATCAGTATGATTTATCGCTTTGGCACGGTTATCCACCAGAATAAAATCGTTGCCCGCTCCCTGGTATTTATAAAACTGTATCTTCACTGTGGGTGTTACTATATAAGATGGTGATAAACAATAAACCTGCCGCGTTTAAAGTTTTTTAACATTTTTTAACAATTATGACGATAACTTATTGTTGCAATTGCCGTCTATATGGTATTAAATTTGAAGTCGAAAATTTAAGCAAAGCTAAAAAATATAAACAGGATAAAAGATATGAAAAAGATAGGTTTAACATTATTGACCGCCTTTGTGGGCGGTGCAATGGCGCTCGGCACCTATAAGGTGTTTGAGAACAAATATGCAGATAGCATGAGCCTTGAGGAGAAACAGAATGTATACTTTGCAAACAATAAAGCGTATGCAGGTATAACATCATCTGCCGGCGAAACTGATTTTACACCGGCTGCAGCAGCGGTAACACCGGCGGTGGTATACATCCGCACTACGTACGCTGCAACAAGCGGCAGTAACAGGCAGCAGGATATGATGGACCAGATGTTTGGCGATATGTTTGGCCAGCGTATGCAGCCACGCCAAAACACGCCTAAAATGGCTTCAGGTTCGGGTGTTATTATCTCGCCGGATGGATACATTGTTACCAACAACCACGTAGTATCAAAAGCTGATAATATTGACATTACTTTGATCGATCATCGCACTTTTAAAGCCAAAGTAATAGGCACCGACCCTAATACTGATCTGGCGCTGATCAAAATAGACGGCACCAATCTCCCGGTTGTAAAATTTGGTAACTCAGACGATGTGCGTGTAGGCGAGTGGGTATTGGCAGTGGGTAATCCTTTCAACTTAACCTCAACCGTTACAGCCGGTATTGTTAGCGCTAAGGGTCGTGGTATAGATATCATCGGTACGCAAGATGACGATGACGACGATGATATGGGCGGTAACCCCTTTGGAATGCGCATGCAGCAACGGAACCAAAAGCCTAAAACAGGCATCGAGTCATTCATTCAAACCGACGCGGCAATTAACCCTGGCAATAGCGGTGGTGCATTGGTTAATACCAAAGGCGAGCTTATAGGCATTAACTCCGCTATCGCGTCGCACACCGGCTCGTACGAAGGTTATGGCTTTGCCATCCCTATCAATATGGCTAAAAAGATATTAGGTGATATAGAAAAATTTGGCGCGGTAAAACGCGGTTATGTGGGCGTAAGCTTTACAGAACTTAATGCTGACAATGCTGAGGAACTTAAAGCCAGCAAAACAGTAGGCTTATATGTTAAGGACGTTTTACCGGGAAGCGGTGGCGAAGCAGCAGGCCTTAAACAAGGCGACATCATCAGCAAGGTAGAAGGTAATACCGTTTACCAATCATCTGATCTGCAGGAGAGAGTTGCCCGTTTAGCGCCAGGCGATAAAATTAGGTTAACCGTTTTGCGGGATGGTAAAGAAATAGATTTCAATGTTACCCTTAAACCGGAAAGCCCTGCGGCTCGTAAAACCGAAGTTGCAAAGTCGGCAGCAGAGCTTTACAATAAATTAGGAGCAAGCTTTGCACCGCTTACAGCTGATCAGAAAGCCAAAAACCGTGTAAACAGCGGCGTATTGGTAACACAGGTACGCAGAGGTGGTGCTTTTGAGGAACTTGAAGTGCCTGTTGGGTCAATTATAACCAAGATCAATCAGCAACCAATAAACACGGTTGACGACATTGATAAGGCTTTAACAACTCTTAAAAATGGTATTATCGTAATTTCGGGTATCGATCCAGACGGTGCTGCCTTCAACAACAGATTTGTAGTTAGGTAATTAGTAGTTAATATAAATGAGGCAACAGGCTCTCCGGTTTCGGAGGGCCTGTTTTGTTTTGTAGTATTGATCAAAAAACTATTTTTACTTTTTTATTTATATACATAAGAAAATTATGTATACTTGTGCCATGAGCAATAACCCGTTATTAAAAGGCACACTGCAAACCATAATTTTAAAGTTGCTGAACGACCAAACCGAAATGTATGGTTATGAAATAACCCAGAAGGTGAAGGAAGTAACCGATGGTGAAATTATGATAACAGAGGGAGCCCTGTATCCGGCCTTACATAAATTGGAAGCCGAAGGTATGCTGGAAACATTTACGCAGATAGTTGATAACCGCGTGCGCAAGTATTACCGCCTTACAGAGCAGGGCGGGCAGCAGGTAGCCGACAAACTGGATGAAGCCGCGGCATACATCAGTCAGTTGCAACTATTACTAAACCTTAAACCCACATCAAAATGAATTTAACACCATCGCAACAGCAAATATTAAAGGATTACCTGAGCAATGAGCTTGTGTACCGCGAAACGTATAATGAGTTGTATGATCATATTTCGTCCGGACTGGAAAATACACCCGAAGGATCGTCTTTTGAAGAGACGTTGAAAAACTATATACGAAAAGAGTTTGGTGGAATTTTTGGTTTGCATGCTATAGAGAAGCAATATCGCTCAACAGTTTTAAAAGGCATGAAAAGGCAGTATTTTGATAATATGTCTCGGTTGTTCCGGTTTCCGCAGATTATTTTATTATCAATAGTAACAGTAATGGTTTACCTTGCTTTTAGCGCCTCCTGGTTTAATGCCAATTGGTATTTCGCACTGTTTTTTGTGGCTGCTTTTGCTATAACCGGCATACGCGCTGCAAGATATATAAGTAGTGGATTCTGGAAAAAGAAAATGCCGTCAGTTAAGGACGACGGATTCG
The DNA here is from genome assembly GCA_965650195.1 of uncultured Mucilaginibacter sp. Lineage (GTDB taxonomy): Bacteria > Bacteroidota > Bacteroidia > Sphingobacteriales > Sphingobacteriaceae > Mucilaginibacter. The sequence continues at coordinate 6,167 of CBFGNU010000069.1, forward strand.
TGATGATAAAATTCTACCCTTTTGTCCTATTTGTACTTATCGGTTTGTACGGCTATTTTGTTTTGGGCAATACCTCACGCGAGTTATTTAATACATTCAGTCCGGTAGTTACCACAGTTATTTTTATAACTTATGCGCTGCATATCATGTCGTTTTACAAAATGTACCGCAGCGAATTCAAGGTTGATATGGCTAAATAATTTTATGTAGAAATAACTCTTTATTGAACATTAAACGCTTTTCAAAATGATACTGTCAGAAGAAGAATTGATTTGGATCCAGGATCGCATGGGATATTACGATATTAAATATCAGGAGATATATGACGAGGTATTGGACCATATTTTAACTGCTATTGAAGACAGGCGCAAGGCCGGCGATGACAGGCAAATTTTGGCCTTGTTTCAAAATGTGGTAGATGAGCAATTTGGCGGGTATGCAGGCATTGAGGCTTTAGCTCAAAACCAAAGAAAAATGCATCACCGTAATATAAGGCTTTTATTTTTAAACCAGGTAAAGTGTAAGTTTAACTGGCAAACGCTTTTAATCGCAATAGTTTTATTGGCAGTAGCATTTAAAATTCCACATAGCAGGCCCGTGCATAACTTCTTTGCGTTAACTGTTTTTTTTCTTGTCGCTTCGCCCGTTATTTATGCTTATAGTTTGCTGGCAGGTAAAATCAAAACCATAAAAGGCAAAAACTCGCTGTTTAAGAGCCACTTATTAGGGCAAATGGCTTTGCCCTTAATGCTGTTCCAATCCTGTTTATATATCCCCAACCTAATTGATGAATCACGCGGGCGCGGAGAGTTCTCGTCAATAAAAAGCCTCGGTCCTGTAGCTATGATGGCTATAATTATATTTTTAATGATAATTAACCTAAGTTATATACAAACCTGCCGCCAAATTATTGAAAAGAAACTGAATTCATTGAATCCATATTAACACTGGTTAGGCAGCTTTTAACATAACCCCGCTAAAATAACTTATTTAACATTTTTTAACATGCATACAAATTCCTTATTATCAATGCTATACTCTATTGTAAACGGAATTTTACGTTACGTCACTAAAAAAATAGTTGCTTTTAAGAAATTAACCTGTTATGTTTGATATATACTTGTTGCAGCCTAAGCAATAAGGAAATAAAACCTTTAACAGACCGTTTTTTAGACAATATACAATCTAAACCTTATCACATATGAATATCAAAGCTTTGGTATTATTAGTATTTTGCTTGTGCACATTTTCCGCTTTTGCGCAAAACAACCACAGTATTAAAGGTGTCACTATTGATACCGCCTCAAAAAGCAAAGTAAGCAGCACAATAACCATTCTTCGTCCGGATTCAATTATGCAGGCATTTGGGTATGCGGGCAACGATGGTTCTTTTACCGTTAGCGGGTTGCCGGCGGGCAAATATGTTTTGTTAGCTACTTTCCCAGACTATGCAGACTTTTCGCAGGAGTTTACGGTAAGCCCTACAGAACCGGTGCATGATTTTGGGAATATTGACATGACCCTGCTTGCCAAAATATTAAATGAGGCCGTTATAAAGGGCAGTTTAAACGCGTTGAAAATAAAGGGTGATACGTCTGAATTTAACGCCAAAGCTTTTGTAATACAACCAAACGCCAAGGTTGATGACCTGCTTAAACAGATACCAGGCATGGAGATAGACCAGAACGGTAATATCAAATTCAGAGGTGAAGCCATTAAGAAAATAACGGTTGACGGCGAGGAGTTTTTCAGTGACGACCCTGTGCTGGTAAGCAGAACCTTACGTGGCGACATGATAGATAAGGTTCAGGTTTTTGAAAAGAGGAGCGATCAGGCCACCTTTACCGGTGTTGACGATGGGCAACGAACAAAAACCATTAACCTTAAACTGAAAGAGGATAAAAAAGTAGGGATTTTTGGCAAGGTTGATCTGGCAGGCGGCAGGAGCGGCGATGAGCGCGGAATGTATTCAGGGCAGGTTCAGTTTAATCGTTTCAGAGCCAATGAGAAATTCTCTCTTTATGGCACTATGGCTAATACGGGTAAGGTAAACCTTAGTTTTTCTGACGCGAGTAACTTGGGTACCCAAAACTTAACCGCCCTTGGCGACGGGGTTTTCCTGATAAACGGGATCTCTGACGAATTTGATAACGCCTCTTTTAATGGTAGGGGCTTCCCTACGGCTAAAACAGGCGGGGTGCATTACGATGTTAAATGGAACGAAGGAAAGCAATTAATTAATACCAACTATCGAATAGGGTCTATAACTAATGACCTGTTTCAGAACACGATCACAGATTTGCTGATCTCTAATCAAACATCAAACAGAACCAACAACAGTTCAGAATCGCACACCTCCGGTTTCAGGCAGAAACTGGATGTAGGTTATCAAAAAAATACAACTACTACCAATTTAAGGGTAAATGTTGATGCTGCATTACGCAATAACGAATCGTTAACATCAAGCAATAGTTTCCAGGTAGACCAGGACAATAAATTTGTTAACCGGTCAGCCACCAGCAACAACAGTACCAGCGATGCAAGGTTGTTTAACGCCAGCGTATTCTATTCAAAAAAGTTTGCTAAGCCGCGCCGCACCATTAGCTGGAACCTTGCCGAAAACTATAGCGAAAATAAGGTTGAGCGTTTCGCTAAAACAACCATCGCATATGCTACGTTGCCCGGCAACACAGTAGATCAGTATAAGCCCGAAAGAAGTACCAGCAATGTATTAAGTAGTAATATTACGTACACTGAACCGCTTGCCGAAAAGTTAACGCTAACATTTAATTATTTACTGGGTATAAACAACAGCATATCAAGGCTTGAATCATATAACAAATCGACATCGGGTCTTTACGATGAAATAGATGAGCTTACAACAAATGATTATAAGTACACTATATTAACCAACCAGTTCGGCGCAACATTTGGCTATGTTACTGCAAAAACCAATTTAAACTTTGGCACCCGGGCATCCAATGTCAATTTTAATCAGGTTGATGAAAGGCGCATGCGCACATTGAAAAGGAACTACCTTAACTGGATGCCTCAGGTTAATTATCAATACAGAATAACGCCCGCTAAAACCATAAGTTTAAATTACAATGGTAACATGCAGCAGCCTACACTTAACCAGATACAGCCGGTGGTAAATAACCTTAACCCCTTATATGTTACAGTGGGTAACCCTAATCTGAAACCATTCTTTACCCATTCTGCACGCATGTTCTATTCATCGCAGTCAACACTAAGCGGGTCGTCTTTTTCAATTAGCGGCAATTATAGTATTACAGTAAACCCTATTATAAGCAGTATTACGTTTAATGCTGATAGCGGTAAAACTACCACCCGTTATGTAAACCTTACAGATAAAACACCCCGCAACTACAGCATAAGTTTGCAAATAGGCCGCAAAATAGTTCCCTGGGAAATGACTGTTTATCCGCAGTTTTCATTTTCAGGCAGTACAAATTACACCTATACCAGCCAGGGTGGCGTTGTTGGTTTAAACGAGTCTAACGGCAATACTTTTTCTGCCGGACTACAGCTTTCAAAAAGCAAAGTGAAAAAATACACACTTAACCTTTCCGGTTCATTAAATGGTAACAGAAACCGTAACTCGTTGACTAAGCGCAGCGATTATAGTGCAATGGGGGCTTCAGCGTTCGCATCTGGTACAGTGTATCTGCCCGGCAAGTTCGAAATGTTCTCGTCAGCAAGATATAACTATACCGGCCCAAGTAACGGTTTTGGCGGAATACATCGCACCATTTGGGATGCAAGCATAAGCCGCACTTTCTTAAAAGCAAATAATTTAAAGCTTTCTATAAGCGGAAACAACCTGCTTGATCAGAATCAGAACACCCGGGGTGCCAGTGGTAATACCATTACGCAAACCAGTTATAATGTTATAAAAAGATATTTTATGTTAAACCTGATATGGGATTTTACCAAATTTGGCACCTTGCCAGCACAAAAATAATAGCTATGAAAACGATACTGACATTCTTACTTTGTTTTTTAATTGCCGGTAATTTATTAGCACAGGATAATAAACTTACCTTAAACGGAACAATTGAATACACCAAAACGATAAACATACACGCCATTACTAAACAGGAATTGGGGCCAAAGCCCGACCCGCTTTCTGTGCAGATGTTTGATGAGTATAAAAAAACCAAGCCGCAGTTTATCAATTTAAAAAGCACATTGGTATTTGATAAGGGCAAAACCCTTTTTACGCCGATACCGCCAACAGAACGTATTTACACATTAAATAATAACCCTATGGGTACGCAGTTTAATAAGGTTTATACAGATCATTCAAAAAAAGCCGTAATTATTGCCAAGCAAATTTATGCTGATGAGGTGCTGATACAGGACAGTGTGCGCAAAGTTACCTGGCGTTTAACCAACGAAAGACGGGAGATTGCCGGATATACCTGTCGCCGCGCAAACGGGCTTTTTATGGATTCAATTTCTGTAGTTGCTTTTTATACCGATAACATAAGGGTAAGCGGTGGTCCTGAATCATTTGGGGGCCTGCCGGGGATGATATTAAGTTTAGTTGTACCGCATGAAAACGTACGATTTGACGCTACTAAAGTAACAGTTAACACTGCCGATGCTGCTAAAATAGTACCGCCTAAATCAAAATCATAGCCCATAACCTACAAACAACTGGATGCTCTATTGCAGGGAATGGTGAAAAACTGGGGTGCCGCCGGCATTTACGAGAAGAGAGTTTATTCGTTGTAAATAAAAGAAATTAAAGATCTGGATTTACTTGTCATCCCTGAGCCATCAGGGTATCATAACTGATAGGTAGCCGTGCCACGCCGGGCAGATATGCAATTGTATAAGCCCCCAAAGCTTAACAGACCACATTCTGCTGGCAGAACATCGTTCTTTTTTAAGGAACGGTGTTTTTTAATTAGGGTAAAAGAGAATTAGGGGGTTGGTGTTTATAAAGTGTTTCAAAAGCGTTTCACGAACAGCGTAAATTATCAGATATTGCAATCAATTGATATATAGATATTTAAATCAATTTTACAGCTAAATTTCCTGACGAATAAGTAGTTTCACAGCGTTTCATGTCGTAATCGTAAAATACTAAATATCAATTAATTACAAAAAATAGCGTTTCACGCGTTTCATTTTGTTTCATATTTTTGTGAAACACTCCACCGTTAAAAAGGGTAGCCGATAGCCAGGTTAAACACCAGGTTTTGACTGCGCCACGCGCTGCTGCCAAAGTCTATCCGGTTGATCACCCAGCGTTGGCCGTCAGGCAACCACGGTTTGCGTAAAGGGAAGCCGAGATCAGTGCGTACTACCAATACTGTAGCGTCAAAACGTAGGCCTACACCTGCATCAACAGCCAGCTCCTTCAAAAATGTCTTACCAAAAGCGCTGCCGGGTAAATTAGCATGTGGCTTCATGTTCCAGATGTTACCGGCATCAACAAACACCGCGCCCTGCACTATACTGAACAGCTTGGGCCGCCATTCCACGTTAGCCTCCAACTTGATATCACCCGACGCATCCGGCAGGAAACCAGATTTTGATACCTGGTCGTTAGGCAGATTGTAACTTCCCGGCCCCAAAGACCGCGCCCTAAACCCCCTTAAACTGTTGGTACCCCCAATAAAGAACTGTTGGCTGTAAGGCATAATGGTTGAGTTGCCGTAAGGCAAACCCGCACTTGCTATAAAACGCGCCGCTATGGTGCTTTTTGGTCCCAGTTTATGGTAAAAACGAAGCTCGTTCTCCAGCTTTACGTACTGGTTAAACGGCGTACCGAATATGGTGCGAACCTTGCCTGCTAATGTATCGGCACCGGTTATCAGCCCAAGCAAATTAGCCGATAGACCGATCTTTGCATTATAATACCAGGTGTTGGTCCGCTTGGTCTCCATGGTATTAGTATAGGTATAACTATAGCTAGGCCCAAACGTAAGTTGAGGGTCAATTACATGTGTTAAGTTAGGGTTCCCCGTGTTATTAATACTTTCGCGGTACTTCGCGGTAACATTCTCCGGGCGCACGTAGTTGATGTTGGTGAGGTTAAGATCGTGTTGGCGGTGCACATCTGATTTCCACGAGTAACCAAACGAACCATTGAACGAACTTAAGGTATACAGATTAGTGCGGTTGATGAGTGTATAGCCCAAAGTAAGATTGGTACGTGGTATATACGCGTTATCATTCTTTGGATCAGTAGGGCTTATAAACCGCGGCCACGATAGGGTAGCGGTACCACCCAGTTGATAAACGTTGTACCCGCTGTTCTGTCCCGAGAACTGCACATCCGAGCTACCAAACGCGGTTAGCGTTAGGGTCTCGGCGCCTTTAAAAGCGTTCCGGTTCTTCCAGTTGATGCTTACTTGTGTACCTGTGTAATTAGCTGATGTGGTACGGCCCAGCACATCAAACTGTAAGGATTTCTTTGGGTACTTGGTGAGGAAATAAAACACATCCAGTTTGGATGAGTCGGCGGATACATCCTCAAATCTGTTCTTCACATTTCTGAATGGCCCCAGGTTAATAAAGCGGTTAAGGCTGTTGGTATGTTTGGTACGATTATAAACCTCGCCCGGGCGCATCAAAACGGTGTTTTTGAAGGCATACGGTGTAACAGATTTACGCGGGTCAATCACATAATACCAACGATATTTAATAGCTGAATCCAACTTAAGCGCGGTATCGCGAAGGGAGTAACTGGGATACACATACAAGTTGTTGATGGTGTAAACGCGGCGGGCCCTGTCGGGAGTTGCGGGTTTTACCGTTACAAACATGTCTACCTGATGATTTTTTCTGGAACTGTCAACCCGCATTTTCAGATCATCTGAAGAGAAGTAAAAGAAACCCTTTTCCTTAAGTCTTGCGTCAATACGAAGGCGCTCGGTTTTAATGACATCAAGATTGTATTTATCGCCGGGTTTAAGCAGGGTTTCATCGGCAGTAGCAGCTACAGCAGTATCTAATATAGCGCTTCCTATGGGAAAGGTAACTTTCCTGATCCTATATCCCGGCCCCGGAAAAACAGCGTAAATGGCTTTGGCAGATTGCCCTTTGCTAAGGGTATCACCACTAACCTGCGCCTGAAAATAACTTACATTCTGCAAACGGTTTTGCAAAACGCTGCTGTTCTTTTCCAAATCAACCTGGCTCACCAGTACAGGTGGCTCGCCAAATTTGGTGTTAAGCCAATGTTTAAGGCCGCTAACTTTGTTTGTACGCGTTTTATTATATATCCACAGTTTAATCCTTAAGCCGAAAATGGACGAATTGGGCTTAGGCCTTAGTAAGGTCTTAAGATCATCAGTTAGTACTATACGTTCGTTTTTGGTGGTATTAGTATCAGCAGCAATATTTACCTTGGCCCCGGTATATAGCTTTTCGTTTTTGGGCAAATATTTAGTATTGCTACAGGCGTGTAGCGCCAGTGCGAATATTAAAAGATATTTTATTTTTTTTATCATAGATCAATTGATCGTTAACGAGTCACATTGCTGCCGGCGTTTTAGTTTACCTTTACCGAATCCATTTTTATAGGTTGCGATTCCGCTTTCTTATTTTGTATATCCTGTTTAATATCCTTTTCCTCTTCCTTGCGCTTTTCCCGTTGTTTGTATTTTTTCTGCGCCTGTCTGTCTTCCCTGCTCCGCCTGAAGATCTGTATAAAGCGGTTGTAATCTACCGTCAGGGTAAAGCCAACGCCGGTTTCAATTATCTGTCCTTGTATTACAACGTACTGTTCGCGGCGGTAGGCGCGGATGGTATACCTGCCATCCTTACTTAACTTATAATTTACCGAAAGGTTTCCCGCTATGTTGGTGGTTTTCTCACCTTGCTGCGCACCTTCCAGGTTAAAGTTGTTGCCTACGGAAACTGTCAGCCTGTCATCAAGGAAACGTTTGGATAAGCCCACATTCAAATCCGTTCGGTTAGTAGCGGTGCCCGATGCATAGTCCTCGCCGGATGTCAGGCCGAAATCAAGGTCGACTCCTTGTATCAGGTCACCAGCAAGCTTGTTCAATTGATCGGATAATAAACCACTCACACTATTACGTACTACACTGCTTACTGTAGTACTACCCCCCTGGCTCGCCAGTGGATTATCGCCAATAAAGTGCCCAAGCACCAGCACGCCCAACACCTGTTTATTTAATTCATTAGGATCCTGTCGTATCTGGCTTAGCCGCGAATTAATTGTAGTAACAACCGTTGGTGATACTGTGTAGGTGCTATCAGGCAATACAATATCAAAACTGATATCGGGCTTCATCAGTTCGTTTTTTAAAGCCAGATTCACATTAAAGGGCAATTTTTGCTTGTATTGTACCTGGTTCTCAGTGCCTGGTAACTGATCGGCTACCAGATCAATTGGAGGCACATTTGCAACATATGTAGCAGTAAGATCAATATTGGCGCTGGTTGGGTCTCCGGTCCAGGTAATAGTACTGCCTTTTTTGAAATTGAAAGTGCGTTTAACC
>CBFGNU010000070.1:0-14649 GCA_965650195.1 uncultured Mucilaginibacter sp.
CGACTATCGGGTTGGTTGGGTTGTTTTTGGGCGATGAACGTGCGCATATCGGTATAAGTGCTTTGAAGCCTGGCTGCGTTGGTTCCCATCCGCTCATCAAAATCAATAGCAAATTCAACGTAGCGTAACACATCGTCATCCCACACAGCCGTATTGCCCGATGTTTGGTAGGCCACATGCACATCATTACCCTGATCAACCAGGCGCATAAACGTGCCACCCATTGATATAACATCATCGTCAGGGTGTGGCGAGAAGATAACCGAACGTTTCTGCGCAGGTTCTGCCCGCTCCGGCCGCTGGCTGTCATCAGCGCCCGGCTTACCGCCGGGCCAACCGGTAATGGTATGTTGTATCTGGTTAAATATGTCAATATTGATATCATAAACCGGGCCCTGCTCTACGGCCAACTGCGCCATGCCGTTGTTATTGTAATCTTCGGCAACCAGCTTTAAAATGGGTTTGCTTACGTATTCGGCCAGCCATATTACGGCTTTCTTTTTCAGTTCGTTATCCCACACGCAGTCCTTTACCAGCCATGGGGTTTTAAAGCGGGTAAGCTCCGAAGCGGCAGGCTCATCTAAAATGAATTCCACGTTGTCAGAAAGCTGCAAATAAGTAGCCGGCACTTCAGATGAGACCTCGCCCTCTACGGCCTTTTTAACAATAGGCGCCTTCTTACTGCTCCATGCCATCAGGATGATCTCACGCGCCTTAAATATAGTGCCTATACCCATGGTGATAGCCTTGGTAGGCGCGTTCTGCTTGCCGCCAAAATCGCGGGCAGCATCGGCGCGGGTCATGTCATCTAAAGTTACCAACCGCGTGCCTGAGTTGGGCGCCGAGCCGGGCTCATTAAACCCGATATGCCCTGTACGGCCGATGCCTAATATCTGCAGGTCGAGCCCGCCCAATTCTTCTATCTGCTTTTCGTAGTTCAAACAAAAGTTAACTATCTCGTCTTGTGTAAGGGTGCCATCCGGTATATGGATATTATCACGGTCAATATCAATATAATCAAACAACTGCTCATTCATAAAGCGCACATAGCTTTGCGCGGCTTCGGGTTGCATGGGGTAATATTCATCCAGGTTAAAGGTGATAACGTTTTTAAAACTTAAGCCTTCCTCCTCATGCAGGCGCACCAGTTCTGCATAAACCGCAACGGGTGTTACGCCGGTTGCCAGGCCCAGCACCGCGTTTTCACCTTTGGTTTGTTTGCCACGTATCAGCCCCGCTATTCGCCCGGCTACCGCTACGGATGCTTCGGCAGGCGTGGCATAAACGGTGACGGGCAGCTTCTCGTAACGGGTTTCTTCTAATAAATTTAATCGGGCCATGGTGCAGCAGGTTAATTGGATGCTATGTGGTTCAACAAATATCAACAATTATTGATTTAACTTTTGCGGTTGCAGCGGCAAATCGCTAATTTTAAGCAACGCTTCTGTAGAGGCAAGAATCAAGATGCAAGAATCAAGATTGATACGGTTTAACTCGTACTTCTTGGCTCTTGATTCTTGCATCTTGATTCTATTTCTCACCTTACTTCTATATATGCAGCTACTCAACAAAAACTTACAACAACTGGTAGATATCGCCCAAAAGCCCTCGCGGTTAGGGATTGGTTTAATGTCGGGCACCTCGCTTGACGGTTTGGACATCGCGCTGTGCAGCTTTACGGGCAATGGCCTGGAGACCAAATTTGAGCTGCTCAACTTTACTACCATACCTTACGATGATAAGTTTAAGGACGATGTTCGTTCGGTATTCTCAAAAAAGCTGGTGGAGTTAGAGAAAGTATGTTTGTTGAATGCTTATATAGGCAGCTACCACGCCGACCTGGTTTTGGAAGCATTGCGCCATTGGGATGTAGGAACCGAAGATGTTGATTTTATTGCCAGTCACGGGCAAACCATTTACCATGCGCCGCAGCGCCTGCATAAGCACGAGGGTTACCCCAACGCGACGCTGCAAATTGGCGACGGCGACCATCTGGCGGTTAAAACGGGTATATTAACTATATCTGATTTCAGGCAGAAACATGTGGCCGCAGGTGGCGAAGGTGCACCTTTAGCTTTATATGGCGATGTTATTCTAGGAAGTCTCGCGGGGGAGGATCGCATATTGCTAAATATTGGCGGGATCTCTAACCTCACCTATCTGCCTGCCGATGGCGACACAGATCGGATCCTTTGCTCAGATATTGGGCCGGGTAATACTTTGATAGACACCTTTAGTCGTAAGTTTTTTAACAAGGCATTTGATGAAGATTCGGCCATTGCCAATTTAGGTACGGTGAACGAGGGTTTGCTAAACTCGTTGCTTAAACATCCTTTCTTCCAGGAAGAGCCGCCCAAAACCACCGGACCGGAGTTATTTAACGAAGAATACGTCCGCGCGGCGCAGGAGCGTTCAGGCACCAGCCATATAGCGCCCGAGGATGTGATAAGCACCCTAAGCGCTTTTACCGCCAAAGCAATTGCCGATTTTACCCGTGCCTATATGCCAAAAGGAGCTAAAATGTTTGTTAGCGGCGGCGGCGCAAAAAATCCGTTTGTGATGGATTATTTGAAAAAGAGACTCTATCGCACAGAAATTAATGATACAGGCAGTTTGGGTATTAACCCTGATGCTAAAGAAGCTATATTATTTGCTTTGTTAGGGAATGAAGCGCTGGCAGGCGAGCCGTTATCAGTAGGAGGTAATCCCTCGGTTCTTTTAGGAAAATTTAGTTTCGCGGGATGAGCTTATAGCTCAGACAATAAAAAACGTAAAACCTAAAACGTACTACATATAACCTTTCTCGTATATTCGTAAAAAAAATTTCATTCATGTATAGTTTCCTTTTGCATCTCCATTCAGGGTTTAGGTATTTAGTAATGCTGCTGGTAGTAGTAGCTATATTGGTGGCCTTTGTAGGTTGGTTCAGCAAAAGCTCTTATACCAATGGTAACCGTAAGTTAAACCTGTTTGCCATGATATCGGTGCACACGCAGTTTTTGATTGGATTGATATTATATTTTGTTAGTCCGTTTGTGCAGTTTACCAAAGCAACCATGAAAGATGATACCGCACGTTACTGGACAGTGGAACACGCTGTTATGATGTTATTTGCAATAGCGCTTATAACTATAGGCCATGCCCGTTCAAAAAAGGCGATATTGCACGATGCTAAATTTCGCGCTATCGCTATTTCGTATTCGCTGGCTTTACTTGTAATTGTCGTGGCTATTCTTCAAAGTGGCCGTGGATTATTTGGTGCCAGCTAAAAAAAGAACATAAAAATTTTGCTAATTCAATTTTCTTTATAAATTTGTGACCACAATGATCAAAAACAACAATAAAAACTACTGGTGGCACTCATTAAATTGGGCAGCCGGAGTCGTTTGTGATCAGCAAGACTAATCAAATTGTAAACCTATTACAAAAACCCGGCGAGCCCCAATCTGCCGGGTTTTTTGTTTTATGCCATATTTAATAATCAATGAAAAAGTTTAAAATTACTACCACTTATAAAAAACTACTTGCCGATACCACAACGCCGGTAAGCATATATCTGCGCCTGCGCGACGTGTTCCCTAATTCGCTGCTACTGGAAAGTTCCGACTATCATAGCCGCGAAAACAGCCATAGCTTTGTTTGCTGTCAGCCGTTTGCCGGTTTGTTGTTAGATAATGGCAAGCTGACCAAAACTTACCCCTTTGGCGCAAAGGAAGAATTAAAGGAAGGGAGCTTTGAGCTGATAGACCAGATAAGTGATTTTATAGCGAGTTTTGAAACTACCGAGATCCCCCTGAAAATTACTTCAAATGGCTTGTTTGGCTATTTTACCCACGAAGCGGTAGAGCATTTTGAAACCATCACCCTAAAAAAAAGTGATGAAACTGCCCGCAAAATACCGGTGATGCAATACCACCTTTACAGGTACATTATTGCTATTGATCACTTTAAAAATGAGTTGTATATATTCCACAACGCTACCGAAGGTGATGATGACGGATCGGGCATCAGCCGTATAGAAGATCTGATAAAAAATAAAAACTTCCCTGAGTATAGCTTCCAGAGTAACTCGGAAGAAAGCTCAAACCTGAGCGACGAAGGTTTTATGGCCATAGTGGAGAAAATGAAGCAGCATATTTACCGCGGCGACGTTTTCCAGATAGTACCATCGCGGGCTTTCTCTAAAAAATTTACCGGCGACGAGTTTAATGTGTATCGTGCTTTACGTTCTATCAACCCATCGCCTTATTTGTTCTATTTTGATTTTGGCGACTTCAGGATCTTTGGTTCGTCGCCCGAGGCACAGATTACCATAAAAGACCGCCACGCTACCATATTCCCTATAGCGGGTACCTTTAAACGCAGCGGCGATGATGAAAAGGATGCCGAAATAGCAATGAGTTTGAAGAACGATCCAAAAGAATCATCAGAGCACGTAATGCTGGTTGACCTGGCCAGGAATGATCTAAGCCGCCATTGCGACCATGTATCGGTTAAGGCTTTTAAAGAGGTGCAATATTATTCGCATTTAATTCACTTGGTATCAAAAGTTAGCGGTCAGTTATTGCCTGATGTGCCTACGTTTAAGGTGGTGGCAGATACCTTCCCCGCAGGAACACTAAGCGGCGCGCCAAAATACCGCGCGATGGAAATTATTGACGAGAACGAAAATATAAAACGCAGTTTTTACAGCGGAGCCATTGGCTATTTAGGTTTTAACGGCGATTTTAACCATGCCATTATGATCCGCTCTTTTCTGAGCAAAAATAACACCTTGCATTACCAGGCAGGTGCGGGTATTGTAGCAGGATCTGTAGCCGAAAGCGAACTTAACGAGGTGAACAACAAAATAGCAGCATTAAGAAAAGCCATTGAATTAGCCGAAGAGTTGTAGCATCTGCAACTATCACGTATAAAAAATGTCTTATCAGAACTAACTACAACATAAAACGTATAAACATAAATCCCCTAAAAAAATAAAAGACGGGCAGGAGGTGTAAAATGGAAAACAAAATTCTAATTATTGACAACTACGACTCATTTACCTACAATCTGGTGCATTTGGTTAACGAAATTGGCCTGCAATGCGAAGTATGGCGCAATGATAAATTCAAACTTGAGGATGTAGATGCCTTTGATAAGATCATCCTTTCGCCGGGGCCGGGCATACCTACCGAGGCAGGTTTGTTATTAGATGTTATTAAAAAAATACGCCCCTACAAAAAGCATTTTTGGTGTGTGTTTAGGTCAGCAGGCCATTGCCGAGGCTTTTGGCGGGAGCTTGTATAATTTAAAACAGCCTATGCACGGCATTGCTACGCCCATAAAAGTAACTGATAAAAGCGAGCGGCTTTTTCAAGGCTTACCTTATCAGTTTAAGGTAGGGCGATACCATTCATGGGTGGTTGATGAAAAAAATCTTCCGGATGTGCTTACCGTTACCGCTATTGATGAGCGCGATAACTCTGCCATGGCTTTAAGGCATAAGTTTTATGATGTTAGGGGCGTGCAGTTTCATCCTGAATCTATCCTTACCGAGTTTGGTAAAGAAATGATGCAAAACTGGCTGGAGCTCCGCACGGAAACAGTGGGAGAAGAGTTGGTTTCAAAATAAGCGCCCCGCCCCCCTAAAAGGGGGAGTATATAAAATTGATAGGTATATTTACAGAAAAAATTAATTAATGAGCATTCAAACATCCCCCCTTCAGGGGGTAAGGGGGCTAACCATACTTGATAAAATTGTAGTCCGCAAACGCGAAGAAATAGCGGCAGCAAAGGCAAACGTTTCAGTTAAACAACTGGAGAGTTCAGTTCTGTTTAACCGTGAAACTTATTCGTTTAAAGAATCTTTGCTGAACCCCGCCCGCACCGGTATTATTGCCGAGTTTAAGCGCAGGTCACCCTCAAAAGGTATTATAAATGATAAGGTAAGTGTTGAGGATGTTACCACCGGTTACGCCGCCGCGGGTGCATCTGCGCTATCGGTTTTAACTGATACCGACTTTTTTATGGGTACCCAACAAGACCTTGCAAAGGCCCGCGCCGTAAACCAGATACCGGTGCTACGCAAGGACTTTATGATAGATGAGTACCAGGTGTTGGAAGCCAAAGCCTGGGGTGCCGATATTATTTTGCTGATAGCGGCTATACTTACTCCTGAAGAAATAGATACCCTGGCGTCATTAGCTAAAAGCTTGGGCTTGAATGTGTTGCTGGAAGTTCACAATATGGAAGAACTACAGCGCAGTATTCATCCCAAACTGGATGCAATTGGCGTTAACAACCGAAATTTGGCTGACTTTACTGTATCTGTACAAACCTCTTTTGATCTGGTGGATCATATCCCTTCAGATTTTATGAAGATATCTGAGAGTGCCATCAGCAATACCTCCGTAATAAACGAGCTAAAGCAAACCGGCTTTAATGGCTTTTTGATTGGCGAGAACTTTATGAAGCAGGAAAACCCGGGAGCGGCGATGCAGGAGTTTGTGAAGGGATTGAAATAGAAATTTAGAAATCGTGCAACCAAAAACAGCGATGGGTTTTAAACCCATCGCTGTTTTTGGTTATGAGCTTTATCATTTAGTAGCGTGTCCTTCGTCACGCTTTCTCCTTGCATTTTTTGAGAGCTTTATCAGCGGTCTAAAACTATTCTGCCGCTTGATATGAAACACATTGTAACCGTTACTTTTAATCCGGCTGTTGATAAAAGCACTACTGTAGAAAAGCTGGTACCTACCCATAAAATGAAGGCATCGGAGCCAGTTTACCATGCAGGTGGTGGCGGCGTTAATGTGGCCAGGGCGCTTAAAATGCTTGGCTTGCCCGCTACAGCCGTTTACTTTGAAGGTGGCAATACCGGCGAGTTTTTCTCCTGTTTACTTACCGAAGAAGGTGTTGATATTGAGCCGGTTAAAACCCAGGGTGCAACAAGGGAAAACTTTATAGTAAACGAGCTGAGCACCAACAGGCAGTTTAGGTTTGGGCTTCCGGGCCCCTTTATTAGCGCGGCGGAGCTTGACGAAATGTTAGATAAAATTTCGGGTATACCGCAGATTGACTACCTGGTTATTTCAGGAAGTGTGCCCCCCACAATCCCCATTACTATTTTTAAGAATTTAAAAGCAATAGCCGATGAAAAGAAAGCAAAGTTGGTGGTTGATACTTCGGGCGGAGCATTAAGCAGCGCCTTATCTTCGGGCGTATATTTAATTAAGCCAAGCCTTTCTGAAATGGCTGAGCTGGCCGGAAAAGAAAAACTGGAAATACCCGAAGCTATTGAGGCTGCTAAACAGATGATTGCTTTGGGCCAGTGCAGTATTGTTGTTTTATCATTAGGCAGCGATGGCGCGATGATGATAACCGACGAGTTTACGCTACAGGTAGCCGCTCCTCCTGTACAGGTGTTAAGCACAGTCGGCGCAGGCGACAGTATGCTGGCCGGAATATTATTTGCTTTAGCTAACGACAAAGGGCTGAGTACCGCGCTTGAATATGGCGTGGCCTGCGGCACTTCTGCGACTACAAAACATGGTACAAGCCTTTGTGAGAAAGATATGGTAGAGGAGCTTTTCGAGAAAATTTCTACCCACCCGGTTTATTAGGATGAAAGAAAAGGTTAGAAGGGATATTGGCCGTTATAATTAACGTGTTATGTCTTCCTTTTGATGGTAAATGGATTTAATTTCAACCGCATTTTCCATCACCTCATAATAAATGTAAAAGTCATCCCATATCAACAAATGAGTGTCTTTCCTACCTGTTTCTATTCCCATGTAAGGAAATATCTTAAGCCGTTCTAACTGCTTGAAAAGTGACTTTACAAATTTTCGCGAATACTTTGATGATTGATTTCTGGAATCATTGAAGTCAATTATACGATCGATATGAAGATAAGCGGTGCGAGAGACTATTAGTCTTTTAACCATTTTTCGTACCGCTTTTCAAGCTCTTCTAAAGTTAGGAAATCACCATTTTTTATATCTTGCTCTCCTTGTCTAATACCTTCAAGATGTTCTTTTGGGATCTGAAAAACGGTGTCTTTATATTTAAGCATGGTATCCAACACCTCTAAATAATCGGAATCATCCAACTCCTCGATCCTTTCATGCAATGATTTTTTCAATTCTATTAGTGTCATAATATAAAGTTACAAAGAATACAGAATAGATAAAAATATATCCCATTAAACCTTCCCCCACCTCTTTCAGTCAAAAAAGGGAGTTTAAAGATTTTTAGTTTAATGAGAGGTGGTTTAGTGAGGATGGCCCTGGCCGTCGCCTTAATGATTATAGTGAGTAACGAGGCGATGGCTCAGGGGTACCATCAATTAACACCATCTGATTTTCAGGGGATACCCAAACCGCGCATGATGGGCCATGTGGCCTACACCAATTGCACTATTGATTTTAAATACAGAGCGTATCGCGATAAAGACGGTGCTTACCGCTTGTATGCTACTGTGCAACTGTTGCTTAACCGCGACCGCTGTTGGTTGGATACCAGGAGTATGCGTTCTAAAGAAATGCTGGATGAAGTGCTTAACCATGAGCAGGGCCATTATATAATTGCCTATATGGAGCAGCAGGAACTATTACGCCAGATAAACCGCACTTCTTTTACCGCCAATTATAAGGCCGAGGCCATGCAATTGTTTGACACAGTGGATGCCAAATTCAAGGAGCTTAACCAAAATTACGAGACAGGTACACAACATATGCAGAATAAGGCACAGCAGCGCAGTTGGGATGACTACTTTAAACAGCGGTTGGAATATGCGCCGCCTTTGGCTCAAAACGGTTATTAAACAGCATAAACTCCCCCTCTTTTTTGTTCCGCTGCCGGAACAAAATTAGTGCATTTCGTAAGTATATTGATAGTGAGTTGATTAGACTGCAATTACAGCTAGGTTTCCTGACGAATAAGTTGCTTCGCTTTGCTCCGGTCAGAAAATTAATATGCTGGATATCAGTTAATTAAAAATTACTTGCTCCGCTTTGCTCCGATTGTTTCACTCACACCAAGCTGAGCAAACAAGGGAGTTTTTACAATCCCTTTTTTCTTGTTATCCCCGGTTTTCTTGATCTTTTGGTTTCTACAGAGCCGAAACCCTCGGCACCATATTGCCGCGCCATTTTGGCTATGCGGTCCTCCAAACTTTCGGTGGTTAAGCGCTCACGGCCTAAACTATCCACCATTATCGGAAATGCGAAAGGGGTAGGGCGCTCAATTGTTTTAAGTACTATGCTTTGTTTGGCAATGCGCTGTAGCGCTGCCCGTAATCTGAACTCTTCTAACTGAAATGCCAAAGCCTCGTTGTATGCCTGCCGTACCAAAAGATTATCGGGCTCGTACTCGCTGAAAACTTCAAATAATAAGGAAGAAGATGCCTGCAAATGTCTATTCTTTACCTGCTGCCCGGGGTAACCTGTAAACAACAGACCGCCTATATGAGCAATGTCCCTGAAGCGGCGACGGGCCATTTCGTTGGCGTTAAGGCTGTGCATTATATCGTCTAACAGGTTATCAATAGAAAAGAACGAGGCATCCTCCAGTACTTCTTCAATAGGCACATCTTCATCAGTAAGCAGCTCAAAGCCGTAATCATTCATCGCGATAGAAAAGCTTGCGGGTCTGGTACGCGATATGCGGTAGGCCAGGAGCGAGGCCATTCCCTCGTGCACCAGTCGACCTTCAAAAGGGTAGAACAGCAAATGGTGCCCCTCACGCGACTTAAAAGACTCGATCAAAAACTCGTGGCTCCGCGGTAAGTGCGATAACTCCTGCTGCAAAGCGAACAAGGGCTTTAGGGCTTTTACCTCCTCATCCTGCTCAATACCGTTTGCCACCTCATCTAACTTATCTCTTAATACGGCTGATAACTGTGATGATAGGGGCATCCTGCCACCGTTCCAGCTCGGTATCATACCCTTTTTCGCGGTTGATTTTTTGACGTAGGCCGACATGTCTTTCAATCGCACAAACTCCAAACTGCGCCCTGCAAACCAAAAGGTATTGCCGGGCTTTAGTTTAGATATGAAGGATTCTTCTACAGTACCCAGGCTGCCGCCGCTCAACCACTTAACCCGCACGCTCATATCGCTGGTAATGGTGCCGATGCTCAGCCGATGGCGCATGGCCACCCTGCGACTATTTACTTTATATAAACCATTCTCAACCTCTACCTTCAAAAATTCATCGTATTGTGCCAGCGTTTTGCCACCGTTAACAATAAAATCAAGCAACTGGTTAAACTCACCGCGACTCAAATCTGCAAAGGCATAGGTGGTTTTTACTTCATCAAATAGTTTATCCGCCCTGAAACCGTCGGATACTGCTAGTGTTACCATGTACTGTATCAGCACATCCATGGTAAGTAACATCGGGTCGCGGCTTTCAAATATGCCGCGCTTAAGGGCTTCCTTTAGAGCGGCACCTTCCAACAGTTCCAACGAATGCGTTGGTACAAAGTATGCTTTGGATATAGCGCCGGGATGGTGCCCGCTACGCCCGGCCCGCTGCATAAATCGTGCAACGCCTTTTGGGCTTCCCACCTGTATTACTGTGTCCACCGGTCTAAAATCCACCCCCAAATCAAGACTGGAAGTGCAAACAACTACTTTAAGCGCCTCGGCGTGGAGTGCCTGTTCAACCCAATTACGCAACTCATTATCCAATGATCCGTGGTGCATGGCCATAATGCCGGCGTACTCAGGATAGTTGTCTAAAATGGCATGATACCAGATCTCAGACTGCGACCGCGTATTGGTAAATATCAGCGTGGTTTTGCTTTTGGCTACCAGCTCCATTACTTGGGCTATCAGTTTAACACCGATGTGACCCGCCCACGAGTAATTTTCAATATTTGGCGGGATAACCGATTTTATAACCAACTTCTTATCAATATTGGCGCGAATCAATTTTACTTTATCCGGTGCAAAGTTGTTCCCTAATAGCACTTCTCCCGCTTGTTCAAGATTGCCGATTGTAGCGCTAATGCCCCAGATTCTGAGTTGGCCGGCTACGCCAATAGCCTTAAGTCGGGATAATCCCAACTCCACTTGTACGCCGCGTTTGGTGCCTAGTAGCTCGTGCCACTCATCAACCACCAAAACCTGTAGACTTTTAAATATGGCGGGGTATTCCTTTTGGGCAAGCATTAAATGCAGGCTTTCCGGCGTGGTGAGCAGAACTTCCGGAAGTTTCTTTTTCAGCGCGGCTTTCTCGGCTGCGGAGGTGTCGCCGGTTCGCGTGGCAATTTTCCATGGCAGTTCCAGGTCATCGCAAACCTCCTGCATGGCTTTGCGGATATCATTGGTGAGTGCCCGTAGCGGGGTTATCCACAGCATTTGTAGCCCGTTGTTTTTGCGGGTTTTGTAGTCAGGGTTTTTGTTGATGAAGTCAGCCAGAAAAGGGAGAAACAATGCGAATGTTTTGCCACTGCCGGTAGGCGCGTTCAACAGACCCGAATAACCTTCAAGGTAAGCAGCTTCCATTTCTTTTTGAAATGGGAATTGCTTCCAGTTTTTTTGGCGATACCATTGTTGAATAACTTTTTGGCCAGGCGTACTCATTGTTTGCTAACAAAATAAGTAAAGTATTTGTTATTATAAATAATGGGTTGTGAGATAGCAACGCAACTATACAAAAAGCAAAAACCACCCGTTATTGGGCGGCTTTTACATAAATATCGACCTAGATAATTATTTTTTCTCGGGCATTAGCGCCAGCTTAATAAGGTTGGCATTATTAAGATATTTATTGGCCGCTTCTTTAGTACGCGGTATAGTTAGTTGTTGCAGCATCTGTGCGTGTAGTAGTACCTTACCAGGCTCTTCGCCGTTTTGAGCGGCAACATTCAACGCACCGCTCCAAAAGGCGTTCTGTTTCATTTGCGCCTGGGTATTGCGAGCGTCGTCCAAAACAAAGGTATTTAGTTCTTTTTGCTCGGCGCCATTTTGTTTGAACTTGCTTATTTCGTCCATAACAAAACCGGTAATTCTGTCAAGATCTGCAACCGGGCATTCAATGTCAATATTTACGCGGTATCTGCTTTCGGGGAGTTTTGTGTAATTCACCCTTACACCTACATTAATATTTCCGGTGGTGTCTTTTATCCGCTGCGCTATTTTTAAATATAATATTGTTTCCAGCGCATCCAGATCAATGTTGTTAACCGCGTTATAATCGTAAGTCCCGCTAAATATTAGTTGGCTTATAGCATTATTACCCTTGCCTTTAACCAACGTTCTGGTGACGTTGCCTGCCGGCGGATGCATACCAAGGTTTTTGAAGGTTTCGGTGCCGGGCTTAGTTGGTAACGAACCTAAATAGGTTTCAATGAAAGGTAATATAGCGTCAACTGTAAAAGAGCCGGTGAACGTAAAAGTAAAGTTGGCCGCGTTTGAGAAACGGTCTTTATAGAATTGATAAGCCTTATCTAAACTGGCAGCGTTCAACTGAGGTATAGTAGTTGTCATGCCGCGTTTTTTATAACCGTTTAAAATGGCGTTTGCGGTGTCCTGCAACATTGAGGTTTCTTCCACAGCGCGTAAAACCAACGCCCCTTTGGTTTGTGCTATTAAGCTTTGCCACGCCGCGGCGTCTTTGCGTGGTTGTGTAAAATAAAGATGGAGTAGCTGTATGGCCGTTTCAAAATCGTCAGACGATGTAAAGCCGGTAAAACCATGAATAATATCGCTTGTATAGGGTGCAATGTTTACACTTTTATTACGAAGCATTCTTTCAAGTTGGGTTTGACTAAAGCCGGCAACTCCGCTTGTGCTTATAACTCTTGCGGCAAGGTCAGCCGAAGTAAAATCATCGTCAGACGCGAGGGATGTACCGCCAAATGCAAAACCATTCATAATGATTTGCCCAGCCTGAAATTGCGTCGGCTTTAAAATTACTTTCACACCATTTGATAACGTTACGTTGGTTACAAGTATAGTGCTGTCGGTCTTAATACTTGTTACTTTGCCAGCTATGGGCAGTTTTTCCATAAGCGGGATACTTGCATTGTCTACATAGCCTTTAAGCGCAGCATCGCCGGCGGTAAACCAGTTCCGCACGGTCGGTTCTGTTGGTAACAGCGCCTTTTCAGTCTCTGGTGCTTGTATTAAAACAACACGGTTTTGCGTTAATAATTTTGCAGCCAACGCATTCATTGCAGCAAGGTCAATTTTGCCAATGTTGTTAAGATAATAGTTATACTTATAACTGGTGCCTGTTGCAATGCCACCTGTTAAAAAATTACGTTGATATTCTGCAGCAATGCTTACAGGCAATATATTGTCACGTTGCTCATACTCATAGCCTATCTGCGAAAGGCCATCCTGTTTGGCGCGTTCCAATTCAGTTGATACAAATCCAAATTTTCGTATACGCTCAATCTCTGTGGCTAGCGTTTTTACGGCGGTATCAATGCCCCTGGAATTAGATATAGCCATCGCTATAAACGCATCCTGTTTGCCAATAAAGCTATTGTAACCTGCCTGGGCAAATAGGAAAGGTGAGTTGGACTGTTGTTTCAGTTCATCAATACGTGCTGCCAGCATTTGATTAAACAAATTAAGCTGCACATTTTGCATATAAGTTGTTGGGGTTTTGGCTATAGTTTGGGGATGTGTTATAACAACCTGGGTAACTACATACTGCAACTCCTTATCACTAATAAATTTTATCTGGGTGCCGGTTACCGGTGTTATTGTATAAGGGGTAACCGGTTTAGGGTTTGCAGGGTTTTTTAAAGATGAAAAGATGTTTTTTATTGAAGCTTCAACCTTTTTTACATCAACATCACCAACAACAATAATGGCCTGCAGATCCGGGCGGTACCAATCAGCATAAAAGCTTTTTAAAGTAGCTGCATCCGCGGCAGCAACTACAGCCGCTTCTCCTTTGGGATTGCGTAGCGCATAGCGCGAGTTGTTAAGCATAAATGGCAGGGCGGCCTTGTCAAGCCTGTCCTTCATTACATTTGCACCGTTTTTCAACTCTTCGGATACAGCAGTTTTGGCAGCGTTTACTTTGGCAGGATCAAAGGCTAGATTGCCTGCCCAGCCGGCAAATAAATTCAAACCTTTATTTAGTGCATCAGCGGTATCTGTTGGTACAGTAAGGCGGTACACGCTTTCATCGTAACTGCTTATGGCGTTACTGTCGGCTTTTAAGGTGTTTTTTGTAAGTTTAAGGAAACCAGCCAATTGGTCTTCTGATAAATCTGCTGTGCCTTTAAGCGCTAAATGGCTAATCAGGTGTGCATAGCCGCGTTGCGCGTCGGTTTCTAATATCGATCCGGCTTTGTTTACCAAAACCAATTCTGCTTTTTTGGGAAGCGCCTGCGTGTTTCTTATATAATAGGTTAAGCCGTTGGCTAAAGTACCTTTTAGTAAAAAAGGGTCTGCAGGTAAAGTTTGCGTGGTAACCTGCGGCGCAATTTGCGTAGCCTGTGACACAGGCTTGCTTTTAGGAGAGGCTGCAGGTTTTTTCTTTACCTGGGCAAACGCTCCGCCTGCGGTAACCAACAACACAGTTGCCGATAAAAAAAAGGTATGCTTAAAATTCATATTAAAGTTTAAAATAATTAGGGCTAAAGATGCAAAAACGAAAGGGTTAGGTAAAAATTATTTTTTGAGTAGGTTTTTTGTG
>CBFGNU010000071.1:0-14625 GCA_965650195.1 uncultured Mucilaginibacter sp.
CTATACCAATAACAGAAATTGAATTTATATAAAAACCTATACGGACAAGCCGGCCAAACGACTTATCGCCGGTAATATCATTAGTAGCAAAATAATAAGCTATTGAGGAAAATAATGCGGAACAGAACGCTAAAACTATAAAAAACTGGCCCAAAGCCCCGGGTAAAAGGTGCTCGCCGACGAAAGCTGTATCCATTAAAATTGGTTATATATTGGCTTGCTTAGCCTTGAATTCTGTAAATTCTACTTTATCGTTTGTGTATTTTGACGGACATTTTAAGGTTATGTGTGATGCATGGAATTTATTCCCTTCCATTTTACCAACCATAACAACTTCTTCTGATCGTTCAAAATCCTGGGGTTTAGCACCGCTAAATTCTACTTTGCACTCCTCGCCCTGGTTATCTTTTATATAAAAAGAAAAATAGTTCGCATCCTCCACAGGATCGTAGTGTAACTCTTTTTGGCGATTTAACTGACCAACTACGTGCAATTCATCAGTAGTTTTACGCGCATCCGAGAAAGAGCCGTAGCTACTTGCACTACCGTATAAACTTATAATAACCCCAACAGCAATCGCAATTACAACAAGGCCTAAAATGGAGCTTTTCTTCATTATAAATTGGCTTGCTTAGCTTTTACCTCTGTTATCTCCACTTTATCCTGCGTGTATTTAGATGGGCACTTCATCAGTATTTTAGATGCATGAAACTCTTTGCCCTGCATTTTACCGGTTAAAACAATATCTTCTGAACGTTCAAAATCCTGAGGTTTTGTGCCTGCAAAAACAACCTTACACTCTTCGCCGTTACTATCCTTCATGTAAAAAGAAAAATAGTTGGCATCCTTTGTCGCATCATAAATCAAATCTTTTTCTTTATTTAACTGGCCCTTTACTTGTAATTCGCTATCGGTGTTCTTTGCATCCTCAAAATGCCCATACGTACTTGCGCTGCTGTACACACTTATAATAACCGCAATGGCTATTGCAATAATAACTAAGCCAAAAATTGAACTCTTCTTCATTACAGGTCTATCCCTCTTTAATTAGCAATCGCAAAAATACAAAACGTTGAGGGAATTATATTTATTA
Organism: uncultured Mucilaginibacter sp.; assembly: GCA_965650195.1. Classification (GTDB taxonomy): domain Bacteria; phylum Bacteroidota; class Bacteroidia; order Sphingobacteriales; family Sphingobacteriaceae; genus Mucilaginibacter. The sequence goes on from CBFGNU010000071.1 coordinate 1,094, forward strand.
CAAGGGATATGTTTTATTTAGAATTATTATTGATAACTACCGCTATTTTATGATACTTACATATCCGCTTTTGGTTATTTTGGTGTGGTAATATTGATCGGTGCCCTCAAACAGCCAATAGTAGGTACCGGCTGGCAATGATCGTCCATTAAAACTGCCATCCCATGTGGCGGCCAGCTTATTGGTTTTAAATAAAAATTGCCCGGCGCGGTTATAAATACTTAACGTTCCAAAATCTACAAACCCTTTAATGGTTATATTAAACAGATCATTTATCCCATCATTATTCGGTGTAAATACCGTAGGGCCTGAAATGATATTTGGCGGCGGCGGGTTTATTACAGCGTTAATAGCAACAACCTTTTCGCAACCGTTTCTAGACACTGCTTTAACGTAATATTTGCCTGTGGTACTTATGTTTCTGAAACTATCGATCGCCTCGGTAAGCTTAGCATCAGAATAAAAAGAATAAGTATAATCAGGATTGCGCGCGTATGCAGATGTAAGGTCCACTTTAGCAGGATATTGTACCGGCGGAGGATCGGTAACACCTATAGTAACCGGCTCATAATACTTTAGTTCGACGGGTAAAGTGTTAGAACATCCTTCAGCATTAGTTGCCTTGATGTAATAAATGCCCGGCTTTGTAATTTTGCTCGGATCTCGTAAATACTCCTCAGTAACCTGGTCTGTATAATATTCAAACGGAAGCAACCCGGCCGAACTACCCTCGGTTATAGCAGGCGCTGTTAAATTAAATGCCATTCCCTCGCAAAAATAAAAAACCGGCTGCTTTACTTTAAATGTAAATGATGCAGGCGATTTAAAAATGGTTGTATATAAAGTATCGCGACACCCTAATCCCGGTTTGGCGTCAATCACCAGGCTGTATTCGGTGCCCGGCGCAGGTGCAGGGCTTAATTTAAGTGTCTGAGTGGTGTCTAACACGGTGTTCATGTCATTTTTAGCATACCATTTGTAGTTATTAAATCCACGGGGGCCCCTAAGTGTTAAAAAGTTTTGTCCCTCGCAGTAGGTATTGCCTGTTATAGGGCTGGTACACTGTTCATTTATATCAAAATAGGCGTAACCAAAATGCCCGCCCCTGGTACAGTCGTTTGTGGTAAAAGTTAAGCGGATAGTCTTACCCGCATAGCCCAAAAGGTTGATGGTGGTAGCCGACCAATCTTTATAATATATAGAAGTTACATTCGGGTTGCCGTTTAGCCCGGTGGTTGTAATTTCTATATCAGAAAGCTTAAAATTTTCATTTCTGGCAATGAAATCAAACGTAGGACAATCTAATTCTCTGCTATCTGTTACATTATACGCTTTAACAGTAAACCTCGGCTGTTCTGAGTCGCTATGATCTGAAGGATTCTGTAATACAACCGCGTAGTTCAAAATTAACCCGTATTGACCCGATGGTGGGACTGTAAACGTGTAGCTAAGCTGATCAATTTTTCCCTGGATTTCATTATCTCCTAACCGGACTGCATACTTGCTACCGTTGGGACTAACAGTAGGGAAATGCCCATATGGGTCAAGTGCTTCGTCACTGGCCTTCATAATTACCTCCCGGGGGTAAACCGGTTGGCTGGCTTCAATTGGCACTGAAATAACCGTGGTACGTTGCCCGGCATAAGTTTCCCAGTTTTTAAACGTACCGTCTTCAAAACCAATATTTTCAGGGCACTGGGCATACACACCAGAGATGCTAAAAAAAATGATAAGTAGTTTAAATAGTCGGCGCATTATAAAAAAAGCAAATTGGTCATTTAATAATACTTACATACCCTCCCTTGGTTATTTTGGTGTGGTAATATTGGTCGGTACCCTCAAACAGCCAATAGTAGGTGCCGGCAGGCAATGATCGTCCGTTAAAATTTCCATCCCAGGGAGCTGCCTGCTTTTTGGTTTTAAATAAAAATTGTCCGGCGCGGTTATAAATGCTTAAGGTCCCAAAATCAACAAATCCTTTAATGGTTATATTAAACAGATCATTTATCCCATCATTATTCGGTGTAAATACCGTAGGGCCTGAAATGATATTTGGCGGCGGCGGGTTTATTACAGCGTTAATAGCAACAACCTTTTCGCAACCGTTTCTAGACACTGCTTTAACGTAATATTTGCCTGTGGTACTTATGTTTCTGAAATTATCGATCGCCTTGGTAAGCTTAGCATCAGAATAAAAAGAATAAGTATAATCAGGATTACGCGCGTATGCAGATGTAAGGTCCACCGTAGCGGGATATTGTACCGGCGCAGGATCTGTGGCAGTAATTACAACGGCATCATAAAACTTCAGCTCTATACTTAGGGTATTTGAACAGCCGTCCGCGTTCGCTCCCTTAATATAATAAATGCCAGGCTGTGATATTTTATCAGGATTGCGCAGGTATTCTTCGGTAACCGGATCTGTATAATATTCAAAAGGAAGCAATCCCGCCGAACTACCCTCGGTGATATTAGGTGCCGTTAAATTAAATGTTGTTCCCTCGCAAAAATAAAACACCGGCTGTTTTACCATAAAAGTAAATGCTGAAGGCGATTTGTTGATAATTGTATGCAATGTGTCCGAGCAGCCCAAGCCCGGCAATGCTTCAATCACCAGGCTATATTCTGTACCAACAGCCGGCGCAGGGCTTATTGTAAGTGTTTGAGTAGTGTCTAATAACGTGGTCATATCATTTTTTTTATACCACTTGTATTTGCTAAACCCTCTGGGCCCTTTTAGGGTAACAAAAGTCTGCCCTTCACAGTAAGTATTGCCTGTTATAGGGCGGTTACACTGTTCATTTATATCAAAATATGCATAACCAAAATGCCCTCCCCGGGTGCAATCATTTGTGGTGAAGACCAGGCGTATGGTTTTGCCGGCATAACCAAGAAGATTTATCGTTGTAGCGGACCAATCCTTATAATATATCGCCGTAATATCAGTGCCCCCTCCTGGTGTGGGGTTGGAGGTCACCACGTCAGAAGGTTTAAAGCCCTTTTCGCTATCTGCAGTAAAATCAAATCCGGGGCATTCTATCTCTTTATTATCCGTTACGTTAAATGCGGTAACAGTGAATCTGGGTTGTTCACTATTTGAGTGGTTTGGATTTTGCAACACAGCAGCATAATTCAATACTAAACCGTACTGGGATGCCTGCGGAACGGTAAATGTATAGATAAGCCTGTCAACTCTTCGGCCGGTGTCAGAATCCCCTATTTTAACAGCATATTTACTGCCATTAGGGCTAACAGTGGGAAAATGTCCATACGGATCTTCCATTGGCTTAGCGGCACTCATTATTCGAAGTCTGGAAAAAGGAGGCTGACTGACTTCGTTTACAGTAATTTCATGGGTACTGCGCGATATTTCACCTATAAAAATTTCCCAGTTTTTAAATGTCCCATCCTCAAAGCCGATATTTTCAGGGCACTGGGCGTAAACACCGGTGCCTGCAAACATCAATATCGTAAACAGAAATTTAAATAACCGGTTCATTTTTTGGGTAAGGTAAATTTAACCTTTTAGAAATGATTATTCCAAGAGCAAAAGTTGCAACTAATTATAACAAAAAAGGACCGGTAAACCGGTCCTTATCGCTTTTGCAGTATGTTATTATGGCCACACACCAAGGTTTTGGTAGGATATGGCAATTTTATTAATTACCGCAACCAAAGCCGCGGTGCGCAAAGTATCAATTTTAGGGTTGCTTTTGTATATCTCCCTTATTTCGTGGTAAGAGCGGATCATGGTATCTTCTAAACCGGAATTAACTAATTCAAGCTCAGACGCCCCTTTAACTATTGTTGCCCTTTGCAAGGGTGTAAGCGATAAGCCCGTAATCCCTTCAACCATATTAACCAGGTTAAGATTTGAGTTCTCTTCAAAGCGTCTATTTATACGACCAAACGCCACGTGCGAAAGGTTTTTAAGCCACTCAAAATATGACACCGTTACACCGCCCGCATTTGCATACAGATCGGGCACTATAATGCCGCCTTTTTTATAAAAGATAGCCTCGGCCTCAGGAGTAGTGGGGCCGTTTGCACCTTCAATAATGATCTTAGCTTTAATATTGGGTGCGTTGGTTTGTGTGATCTGGTTTTCTAACGCTGCAGGCACCAAAATATCACATTGCTGCTCCAGGCCTTCGCCCGAGTTGGTGAATTCCTTTTTTGCGCCAGTAAAGCCAAGTATTGACCCGGTTGCTTTACGATGTTGAAAAACAGCCTCAACATCCAATCCGTCTTCGTTATAAACCGCGCCTTCAAATTCGCATATTCCTACTATTAGGCCACCAAATTCTGATAAAAATTTGGCAGAGTAATAACCTACATTACCCAAACCCTGCACTATTATCTTTTTACCTTCAATACCAGGAGTAAGGCCCAACTTGGCCATGTCTTCGGCAACACTAACACATTCGCGTGTAGCAATAGCCACTCCGCGGCCCGTAGCTTCACGTCTGCCATGAATACCGTGCAATGCTATAGGCTTGCCGGTTACGCAGCCCATAGCGTCCAGTTGACCGGGATTCATGGTAGCGTAGGTATCAGCTATCCAGCCCATTTCACGCTCGCCTGAACCATAATCCGGTGCAGGAACGTCAATACTAGGGCCGATGAAGTTTTTCTTTATTAGCTCAACAGTATATCGGCGGGTAATATTCTCCAGCTCCTGAACTGTATAATTCTTTGGATTGATCTTTATGCCGCCTTTTGCTCCGCCAAACGGAACATTAACGATAGCACATTTATAGGTCATAAGCGCGGCGAGTGCCATTACTTCATCCTCATTAACCATTTCGCTGTAGCGTATACCACCTTTTGTTGGCGATTGGTGGTGAGAGTGCTCCACGCGCCATGCATCTATAACTTCAAAACCGTTTCCTCTGCGAATAGGAAAACGAAAACGGTAAACGCTGTTACACGATTTGATCTGGTCTAATAAACCCGCATTATGTTGTGTGAATTGCGCTGCATAGTCAAAGTTTTTACATACATCGGCAAAAAAGTGAGTATCGGTATCAGCGGCTGAAATTATTGTAGCCATAGTGTGTTAACAATTATATTTTTCTTAAAATAGAACGCAAATGTGGTACAATTTTTATCAATATTGCAACTATTTAAGCGGAACTATTTTTATACTATTATTAACAATGGTATGAAAACTATGTTTAAACAAACATAGATTATTTTAGGAGGGTTATTTTTCTTTTTCGATCTTTCTCAATCGCCTGTCTATACTGAAAAGATATACCGCTAAACCAGCAAATATGATAACTATGGTTGCTATAACTACATAAATTTTGCCCGAACTACGCATATCAAAAGCCATCTCTACTTCGGCGTTTTCCTGTGCAAAACAACTTGCATAGCTTAATAAAAGCAAGAATAATATTGAAAGTTTTCTCATTAATTTATTTCGTTATTTTTATATTCTATTAAACGGATGCGGTAGCGTAATGTAGCTATCCAAACGCCTATTAAACTCCACGCAATAAAAGCAGGGTACAATACTATACGCATGCTGTTATCCATGTCTAATTTGCCAAAGGCAGGATTGCCACCATTACCCGGATGTAATGAATCAGTTAGCCTTGGCAGCACCATTATCAGCACTATCATTATAGGGAAAGCGAATATGTTATATATCGCTGATATCTTGGCTCGCTTTTGCTCTTCGTCCATTGAGCTACGCAGTACTGAATAAGCACAATATAATAAAAACGCAATAGCAGCACTATTTTCCTTAGGATCATTACTCCATGCTTCGCCCCAGGTATATTTGGCCCACATCATCCCGCTTAATAAACCTAAAACAAAAAAAAAGATTCCGGTGTTGACGCTCTCAACCGCAATCAGGTCATATTCCTCTTTTCCTGTTGCCAGGTATCTGATGCTATATATAACTGAAATGGTAAATACAGTAAACATCGCAATCCACATTGGAATGTGGAAATAAGAATTCCTTATAGCTTCGTGCATTATAGGCAAAGCAGGCACTTTAAATAGAAAACCAGCTATTAACGTGTAAAATATTATTACAACGGCAAGTATTTTCCACCAGGTTTGATAAATAAACTTCATATTGATTAGTCGTGACAAATGTAATAATTATTTGATGTGCCGATTGTAAATTGTTTGCCTCAATTTAACGGTGCGGATGGGGTATAATCAACCGGTAATAATTCTGAAAGCCGAGGTTTTGACCATGCGCCTTCAAACAATGGGCTCTCTCCTACCACAATTCCGTTGCTGTCAAATAATGCATACGGCGGATCATTAAACAACGTTAATACACTAACTTCATAATTAGGCATATCAAGGGGTCGGTAAATATCCTTAAACGCTTCAGTCTCTTCTCGCTTTTTATAGATCACGTATAAATATTCAGGAAAGGTGATAGCATACAGGCCCGGTTGAGGGCCGTTTCGCAATAGCTCAAGACTAAACCACGGGATAGATGCAATTTTTTGATGGATGTATTTAGGACTATTGTAAAAATTTAAATAATACTGAAACGAGTCGCGCATCACACCGTTAAATTGCTGCATCTTTTTGAGAATGACAGCTGCCGGGGGACGAGTAGGGTCTTGCTCGCGGCTTAACTTTCTCATTTCAAAACCTTCCTGGTTCAATTTATTCTGATATAACGATCTAAAAAAGTGCATAGCCGAACCATAATAAGCACTGTCTCGCTTAGCTTGCCATTTCTTTTTTTGAGACGCGCTGCCCGGCAATTCTTCGAAAAGACGTTTTCCTTCGTAGGAAAGTCTTCCTTCTATTTTGTCAGAGCTAAAGGCGTTCAATAAAAATTTAACTCTGTAGCCCAAGGCTTTATTTTCTACAACTAAAAACTCATCGCTGCTTGCCGTAAGAATTTGCTTTGACTTTCGGTAGCTAAAATCCAACACCTTCGGATTTTTCACCACGCATTGCTTAGCGTTAGCATCAGTGCCAATAAAGTCTTTTTTAAACATTTCGTAATTACGGTTCCAATCTGCACGACTGCTGCTTGATATGGTTACCTCCCGCAACATTATCGCCCGCGGCTCAACAGTTATGGTCAAATCGGCAATGTCGGCATTCACCATAATAATTTTGTTGTATTCGGCAAAGCCAACAGCTGTTACTACAAGCGTGTATTGCCCGGGTCTTAAACGGTTTAAGATAAATGTACCATCAGAAGAGGATGTAGTTCCGAAAGACGAGTTGCTTAAAAAAACACTCGCACCGGCTACAGCACGGTTTCCTTCCTTATTGATTACTTTACCACTGATAGTAAAGCCCTGCGCATGCAAAATTGCAGGCAATATCAATAACAGAAATAAAAATCGTCTAAAAAGCATTGGTTAAATCAGCGGAGAAAAATAATCCTAAAAATAGGCAATTACAAACTGCAATATAAAATTTGAGCTTAGTCGCGCCACAGATATGGAAACAAAAGTAAAGCAGTAGTAATAACAATAGCGTTTATTGCGGCTAAAACGCCAATATCACCGTAACTAAGGCTACGGTCTATTCCATCCATTGCGCGTTTGCTTAAGCGTATCAATATCAAAATTACCGGAATAATTACCGGAAAGCTTAAAATAGCCATGAGGGTACCGTTATTACCCGCTTTGGATGCTATTGCCGATATCATGGTAAACACCGTTGAAAAACTAATGCTACCTAACACTACCGATGTGAAATAAAATAACGGATCACCTATTGTGTTTTCAAAAAACAACAGGTAAACCAACAGGGCAAGCGTGCTAAGCAAGGTCATCAACGCCGTATTGTATAAGGTTTTTGATAAGATTATAGCCTGCGGACTTGCTATTGAATAATAATACAATAAGCGCCCACGGCTTTCCTGCATAAAACTTTTGGCTATAGCATTAACCGAGGCAAAAAGGATAATTATCCAGAATAAAACATTCCATACTACCTTGTAGCCACTACTACCGGCAAAACCGGGTGTAAGGTTAAATGAGATGAAACAAATAAATACAGTTGAAACTACATATAATAAAACGCCATTAAAGGCATATTTAGAACGCCACTCCAGTAATATTTCTTTTTTAAGAAGGTACCAGGTTTGGTCAACAAGTTTCATGTACCAAATGTAAGCGATTAGTTGATTGAATTTGCCGGTGAATAGCTAATAATGTTCTTCAGGAATCAATTTTCTGATAAATATTTTCTTTGGGATTGATCACTTTAAATCTTTTTCTCAAAGGCTCAGATCGTATTGTTTCTTTGGTACCCAGGCATAAAAAACCGGACGGCATCAGGCTGTTATAAAAAAGCTCAAGTACACGCTCTTGCAATGCATTTTCAAAGTAGATAAAAACATTGCGGCAACTAATTAATTGAAACTGGTTGAACACACCATCTGACACCAGGTTATGGACAGAAAACAGCGTATTTTGTTGCAACTCGTTATGAATTGTAGCGGTGTGATCCAAAACAGTAAAATGGTCTGTTATCGATCCGCTTAAACCGGCCATCCGGTAGTTTTCAGCATAACTTTTTACTTTACGGAGGCTATAGATACCCTCACGTGCTTCGTTAAGCATTTCTGTATTTATATCCGTTCCGCATATAAATGATTTCTTTTTCAACCCGGCTTCGTTAAGCAATATCGCCAATGAGTAGGCCTCCTCACCTGAGGAACATCCTGCGCACCAGATTTTAAAATACTGATGAGATGACAGGTAAGGTATTACTTGATTATTAAGTGCCTGATAAAAGGTCGGGTCGCGGAACATTTCGGTTACATTGACCGTTATCTCCTCTAAAAAATGCTGAAAAAAACCCGGCTTGTTACTTAATTGTTGCTTTAAATCATGGAAAGGCAGTTTTTTCAACTGCATTATGCGGATAATACGCCGGCGTAATGATGCTTTTGAATAGTTGCTGAAATCAAAATTATAAAGCACTTTAACCAAGCCAATCAATTCCGTAATTTCCTGATTAGTTATTTCGCCCGGCGCATGCATATTATTTTACAAAACAGCCTTATTGCTTTTTGATAATTGCTTGCTTGAAAAAGCACCAATTAAGGCAAGAGCAGCTCCGGCGAATAATAAATACCAACCCCATTGAAATTTTATTTGCCTTGCCAAAAAGCCGGATATTGATTTGAACGGAATGAAGCTAAAACTTGCATTTACTTTTAAATACGCGGCTAAAAACAAAAGCACTACCAGACCTAAAGACAGCCAGGCCGAAAATTTGACCAATTGAATACGATTTAAAAAAGCGCCTAACATACCTACCAGGGCAACAAGTAATATTACCATGCCGTAAGGCTGGCTTAGTTTAAAAAGGTTCATGTTAAACAAACCAAACGGGCGCAATAAAGGGCAATACGTACCCGTCATCAGCAATACAAAGCCTAAAAATGATACAAACGAACTTATCCGCATTTCGAATTTGATTATCTGGTTATCTCCATTTTATCGGCGAAGTGGGCGCAGTAGTCGCGCAGGTCTTCTACTATGTTTTTTTCGCCGGTTGCACGCAAAAAGGTATCGCCCATGGTTTGCAGGGTTTCATAAAAGAAACGCTTCATTTCATCAACAGGCATATCTTTTGTCCAAAGGTCAATGCGTAGGGTATTTTTATAATGGTGATCCCACAGCGAAAGCATAAATGAGTTTACAGGAAGAGCTTCCTTGTTTGCAGAATCGGTCGACTCCCACATTATACGTTCAGGCACGTTATTATCATCCAATTCTACAATGAGCTTTATTTCGGCAGTTTTCATTTAAAAGGTTCTATTTAACAAGTAAAAAAATAACAAGGGCCAAAGTTATAAAGCTTAGCTCTATTACCCACAGCTTTTTGGTTTCAGAAAAGAAATTTCGGAAGATTATGTCTAGAAATGACACTACAAAAGCAAACAGTAAAAATATAAGACTTATAGCGCCAGACATGTGGGTGAAAGCCATGCCTGTTATACTTGCACCGTTTATCCATATATATACCGCCAATATTATAAAAAAGGCTGTAGCAAAGTTTAAGGGGGTAATTTTTATCTTCATTTAAACTATGTGCTGTTTAATATCTCTTTTTAGGTTTCGATCTTTTTGGCTGACCCACGCTGCCAACCCGCTTAGCTTTTTCAGTATCAAATTTTTTGCGCTGATTAAGGGTCTTTTTCTCGTGGAATGCCCCTTTAAAGTCAGGATCTTCCTTGCGTTTTTGCAGGTCTATTTCCTTCGCCTGATCCTGTCTTTCCTCGTAAGGGGTTTCCTCTATAAAAACATCAGCAGGTATCTTATGAACAGGTATAGTTTGACGGATCAATTTCTGGATCTTACCTAAATAATACTCCTCTGCCGGGTTACAAAATGTAATGGCCACCCCGCTTTGCAGCGCACGGCCCGTACGACCTATACGGTGCACATAATCTTCAATCACCACAGGCACATCAAAATTAATAACGTGGCTTACATCGCTTACATCAATACCGCGCGAGGCTACATCAGTAGCTACCAATATCTTTACCTCATCATTTTTAAAGGCGTTCATGGCGTTGATGCGGGTGTTTTGGCCTTTATTGGCATGTAGTACTTTTACCTGGCCCTCGCCAAATTTACGCGATAGAAATTTGTATACATCCTCGGCAGCGACACGCGTTTTACAAAAAACCATCAGTTTGGTAATATCACCCTCTTCATCTAATAGCTTCTTCAGCATGTTTATCTTGGTGCGCATATTAGGCACATGATACAGCTTCTGTTCTACAGTTTGGGCGGGCGTAGCTTGGGGCGTAGCCTCAATAACCGTTGGAAACTCCAAAAAATTGGCGGATAGCTGGTGTATTTTCTCTGACATGGTAGCCGAGAATAACAGGTTTTGGCGCTTACGCGGAACAACTTCCAGTATGCGGTTTATCTGTGGCATAAAGCCCATGTCCATCATTTTATCGGCCTCGTCCAATACCAGCACCTGTAACGTTTTGGTAACAATGTGGCCGGCCAAATAGATATCCATGTAGCGGCCGGGAGTGGCCACAATAATATCAACCCCTTTATTAATATTTTCTATCTGCGTTTTAGGGCCCAGACCGCCATATACAGTAACTACGCGCAGGTCGGTATACTTCGAATAAGTTCTTACATTTTCCTCTATCTGCATGGCCAGCTCGCGCGTTGGCGCCAGTATCAGCGCACGGGCATGGTCGCCTTGCGCATATTTAAGGCGCATAATTATCGGCAGCACGTAAGCAGCGGTTTTACCGGTGCCTGTTTGCGCTATACCCATAACATCCTGACCGTTCAAAATAGGCGGCATGGCCTTTTGCTGTATGGGTGTGGGTTCTGTGTAGCCGGCGTCGGCAATGGCATTTAATGTTTGCCGGTTAAAATTAAAATCCTCAAAAGTAGCTGCCATTTGGCAAAGATAGGTTTTTTGTTGAGGCGAGAGGTAAAAGTAAAAGGCAATGGTTTTTTCGGCGCAAAGGGGTGGCTCAGAGCTGGGGTGAGCCACCGTGAGCCCTGTGAGCCACCGTGAGCCCTGTGAGCCGCCGTGAGCCCCTGTGAGCCACCCCCACAAATAATGTTACCCAGGCTTTTCACCTTTCAACCTCATAAACTATATTTGCTGTATGTCCACCATCCTCATCAAATCAGCTACCATAGTTAACGAAGGCAAACAGTTTAATGCTGATGTTTTTATAAAAGACGGTTTTATTGAACGGATAGATAACCAAATTGATGTAACGGCCGATAAAACCATTAATGCTGAAGGACTGTATCTCTTCCCGGGAGCTATTGATGACCAGGTGCATTTCCGTGAACCTGGACTTACTCATAAAGCTGAAATATATACAGAATCTCGGGCGGCTGTAGCGGGTGGTATTACCTCGTTTATGGAGATGCCTAACACCGTGCCGAATACCCTTACCCAGCAATTATTGCAAGATAAATATGACATCGCCGCACAGCGCTCCTTAGCCAACTACTCATTTTTTATGGGGGCATCCAACGACAACCTGGATGAGGTTTTGCGTACCGATGCTCAAAATGTATGTGGTGTAAAGGTATTTATGGGTTCGTCGACAGGGAACATGCTGGTGGATAATCCGACAACTTTAGAAAACTTGTTTTCTAAATCGCCTATGCTGATAGCTACGCATTGCGAGGATGAGGCGACTATTAAAGAAAATCTCGCCCATTACAAGCAATTATTTGGCGATAATATCCCTGTTAGACTTCATCCTAAAATCCGAAGTGAAGAAGCTTGTTACCTGTCATCATCAATGGCGGTAGCATTGGCAAAAAAACATAATGCGAGGTTGCATATTTTGCATATATCAACAGAAAAAGAAACGCACCTGTTTGATAATACCACGCCGTTAAAAGATAAACGTATTACTGCCGAAGCTTGTGTGCACCATCTGTGGTTTAGCAGCGAGGATTATGAGACCAAAGGCAACCTGATAAAATGGAATCCGGCAGTAAAAACTGCTAAGGACCGGGAAGGAATTTTAAAAGCGGTGCTTGATGGCCGGATAGATGTAATTGCCACCGACCATGCACCGCACACCATTGAAGAAAAGGCACAATCTTACCTGCAGGCTCCGTCTGGCGGACCGTTAGTGCAGCACGCTATGCCTGCTATGCTGGAGCTTTATCATCACGGTAAAATAACGCTGGAACAAATTGCTGAGAAAATGGCGCATAACGTAGCGATATGCTTCCAGATAGCCAAACGGGGTTTTATACGCGAAGGTTATTACGCCGATCTGGCATTAGTCGATCTTAACAAACCATGGCAGGTAAACAAAGACAATATTTTATACAAATGCGGGTGGAGCCCGTTTGAAGGCTCAACTTTCCGGTCACAAATAACACATACCATTGTATCGGGTAAATTGGCCTGGAGCGATGGGAAATTTGCTACGGATGATGCGGGTATGAGGATGACGTTTGAGAGGTGATCTTTAACAGGCTGTCGTGGTGAGCCTGTCGAACCATAGCGCGTAAGGCCTTTACGCGCTGCTCTTCGACAAGCTCAGAGTGACACCCAAACGTTTGTTACTTAACTAAAGGCCCTTCAACCAACTCCTTCATTTTACCAAATACCAACTGCCAGTTTTGCTCTGAATGTTGTTTGGAAGCCTCATCTTTTATATTGTCCTGACCTAATTCCAGCGTGGTAATGCCGTTATGTTCGGTTAAAGTATAGCTAACATTCTGGTAGTTCTCCGGTTTATCCTCGGTACCGCTCATGCTGCTCCAGTAGCTGTATTTAACATACTTACCAGGATCAACTTCCAGTACTCTGCCCTTATCCTGATAGGTTTTACCTTCCCATTCGCCGCTCCAAATAATTGGACTACCTTCTTTCCAGTCGGTTTTAAGGTCGGTTCCAAAAAAATATTGTTTGATGATAACCGGGTTGGTCAACGCATCCCAAACTTCCGAAGCCGGGGCGTTTATGTCGATCTTGGTTTTTAAACTTACCTTTTCCATGATTTTTTTGCTTTTATAAACAACAGGCTTTATGTCTGTCTGTTTGCAAAAAAACGT
>CBFGNU010000072.1:0-14518 GCA_965650195.1 uncultured Mucilaginibacter sp.
GGCCACCCAACAATTGTAAAATTAACAGCAGTGGTTTTGAGACTCCAATATTTAGATACAGCAAAGTTTCCTCAGGCAAAAACATCAGGCTAATACCAATTGCAGCAAGTATTATTGCGCTGGAAGCCATTATGATTTTAGTGTTCATAGTAGAAGTTATTGAACTCCCCTTTAGGGGGTTAGGGGGGCTAACGCTTGCTTCAAATCCTCCAGCAAATCATCCACATCCTCCACCCCTACGCTTAAACGCAGCAGGTTATCAACCACGCCCACTTTTTCGCGGGCTTCTTTAGGAATAGATGCATGCGTCATGGTAACCGGGTGATTGATCAGTGATTCAACACCGCCTAATGATTCGGCCAATGTGAATACTTTAAATGACGATGCTACCTTAAATGTTTCTTGCAAGTCTGCACCTTTCAAGGTTATGGAGATCATACCGCCAAAATCACGCATTTGCTTTTTGGCAACTTCATGATTGGGATGATCCGTAAAGCCCGGCCAGTATATTTTATCAACCCTTGGGTGCGTTTTTAAAAATTCGGCTATCTTTCTACCATTCTCGCAATGCGCTTTCATACGCAAATGCAGCGTTTTAATGCCACGTAATACCAGGAAGCTATCCATCGGTCCGGGAGTAGCACCGCATGCGTTGTAAATGAAGAACAGGCGCTTATACAAGTCCTCGTCATTCATCATTAGAGCGCCCATCACCACATCACTATGGCCGCCAATGTATTTGGTTACTGAGTGCATAACAATATCAGCACCAAGGTCTATAGGATTTTGCAGATATGGTGATGCAAAAGTGTTGTCAACCACTGTTAGCAATCCTTTTTCCTTCCCTATTTTGGTTACGGCAGCGATATCCACGATCTGCATAGTTGGATTCGTCGGCGTTTCTATCCAGATGAGCTTGGTGTTTTCATTAGCGTATTCGCGGATAATATCCGGATTGGATAGATCCAGAAAATGAAATTTGATACCGTAATTACCGAACACTTTTGTGAAGATACGGTACGAACCACCATAGAGGTCATCGCCGGTAATAACTTCGTCGCCGGGCTGCAATAGTTTCATTACCGCATCAGTAGCACCCATGCCGCTCGAAAAAGCTAAACCAAATTGAGCATTTTCTAAAGCAGCCAAACAATTTTCCAGTGCTTTACGTGTTGGGTTAGTGCCACGCGAGTATTCGTATCCCTGGTGGTCTCCCGGCGATTTTTGCCAATAAGTTGACGTTTGATATATCGGCGTCATCACCGCGCCGGTTGTTGGATCGGGCTCCTGGCCCGCGTGTATTGCTTTAGTTGCGAATTTCATGTTAGTTCATAGTTAATAGATCATAGTTCATGGTAAGCCCCGATAATACTATGAACTATCAACCATGAACCATGAACTGAATCAATAGGCTCTTGCAAAAAGAACCCTCTGCGTCGACGGCTTGCCTGTCAAAATGCACTTACCCTCTTCCTGCTTATTATCTAAAGGTATACAACGTATAGTAGCTTTGGTTTCGTCTTTTATGCGTTGTTCTGTTTCAGGTGTGCCATCCCAATGGGCAGAAAGGAATCCCGGTTTCTCGTCCAACAAACGTTTAAACTCTTCGTAAGAATCGACTTCCGTTGTACTCTCAGCACGGAAAGCAGCTGCTTTTTGATAAATATTTTGTTGGATCTCTTCCAGCAAAGCTTCGATCTTAGCTCCTAAACCATCCTGATTTACCGTCTCTTTGGTTTTGGTATCCCGGCGGGCCAGTTCAACAGTACCATTCTGCATATCCCTGCTGCCAATAGCAACGCGCAACGGAACGCCTTTCAACTCGTACTCAGCAAACTTGGCACCCGGGCGATGTGTATCGCGGTTATCAAACTTAACTGATATATCTTTAGCTTTCAGCTCTTTAGTAAGTCCATTTACATAAGCGGTTATGTTAGCCAACTCTTCCTCGTGCTTATATATCGGCACAATAACAACCTGTATTGGCGCTAATTTTGGAGGCAATACCAAACCGGCATCATCAGAGTGCGCCATGATTAAAGCGCCTATTAAACGGGTTGAAACACCCCATGAGGTGGCCCAAACGTAATCGAGCTTATTTTCTCTGTTGGTGAACTTTACATCAAACGCTTTGGCAAAGTTCTGTCCCAAAAAGTGCGATGTGCCTGCTTGTAAAGCTTTACCATCCTGCATTAACGCTTCAATACAATAGGTATCCAAAGCACCTGCAAAACGCTCATTAGGCGTTTTACGTCCTTTAACAACAGGTAATGCCAGCCAGTTTTCTACAAAATCAGCATAAACATTCAACATCTGCTCAGTTTCGGCAATGGCTTCATCGGCTGTTGCGTGAGCGGTATGTCCCTCCTGCCATAAAAACTCGCTGGTGCGTAAAAACAAACGGGTACGCATTTCCCAGCGCATTACGTTGGCCCATTGATTAACTAATATCGGCAGGTCGCGGTAAGATTGTATCCAGCCGCGGTAGGTGTTCCAAATAATGGTTTCAGATGTTGGGCGGATGATGAGTTCTTCCTCCAGTTTTGCATCTTCATCAACAATAATATTGCCTTCGCCATCATTTTTTAAACGATAGTGCGTAACAACCGCACACTCCTTTGCAAAGCCTTCAACGTGACTTGCTTCTTTTGAAAAAAAAGATTTTGGTATCAGCAGCGGAAAATAAGCATTGCTATGGCCGGTATCTTTAAACATTTTATCCAGTACGCCCTGCATCTTTTCCCATATAGAATAACCATATGGTTTAATTATCATACAGCCCCTTACAGGCGAATATTCGGCCATATCAGCCTTAATTACCAGGTCGTTATACCATTGCGAGTAATCTTCATCTTTACTTATAACCCCTTTGCTCATACTTTGTGATAGAAATGTGACTGTTTATTTTTATAGTTTCGCATCCAAATTTATAAATTTATACGTTATTAGCATGTGTTAATTAAACCTTAAACCAATTTATCAGTCTAACGTTATAAAATCTGCCAATACTAAAAACTATGCAGCGCAACCTTAAATATTTAATTGCTATCTGTGCCATCGCATTGAGTGCCTGCTCAACCAGCCAGAAATTAGCTTCTACACCGGGCGTTGATGACGACGATGTATACTATACCCAGGCGAAAGCCGGAGACCAAATTGTTTATGCCGATGATAACTACCAGGCAAATACCGGTTATAACAACGGCTATCAAAATGACGATTATTATTACTACGGTGATTACGCGTCGAGGATAAACCGCTTTGGTTATTATTCTCCCTTCTCCATGTATAACAACTTTTACTATGGCTATTCGCCCTATAATCGTTTTGGTTGGGGTGGATATGGCTGGAACATGGGTTTAGGATTCAATTATGGTATGGGATATGGCTATGATCCATTCTTATATGGAGGTATGTATTCACCCTATTTTTATGACCCCTATTACGCTTCGTTTTATGGATACGGTTATGGGTTGGGCTACGGATATGGTTATTCGCCATGGGGCTACGGTGGCTATGGTTACGGATATGGTGGTTATGGATACGGTGGCGGCGGTTTCTTAGTTGGCGGCTTCGGACAAAGACAAAATCCACGTCCTGTTTATGCCGGCGGCACTGCAGCAACATCAATCAGACCGGGTAGAACTACTATAATTCAAACTACTCCAGGTCGCAGACCGGGTGATTTGAGTGTGCAAAGTGTTACTACCAACGGCCAAACCACACGTGCGGTGCGCGATACCAGAACCCGCGACGGAAATACAGCACGCCCTGAGGTACAGCAAGTAAGACCTTCATACACTCCGCCTGCACCTACCTACAACTCAGGTGGTGGCGGCGGCGGGAATTCCGGCGGAGGTGGTGGCGGCGGCGGTCGTCCGGTTAGACCATAAAACTTTTATCAGCTATAAACTATGAGAATAAAATATATAATATGTCTGGTAGCTTTAACAGCTATAGGCAAAAGCAGCTTTGCACAATATGCAAAAGATGCCGTTAGGTTTTCAACCTCACAAACAGGAACCACCTCGCGTGTTAAAGCCATAGGCGGTGCAAATGTTGCCGTCGGCGGCGATCTTACCTCTGTTGGCGGCAACCCGGCAGGTTTGGGTTTCTTTACACGATCAGAGATAAGCGTTACGCCTGAGTTTGATGCTACAAAAAACAACGCGACTTATTTGGGGCAATCGGCCACCGAATCAAAAAATTCGGGCAACCTTAATAATATAGCAGCTGTTTTTTACAGCCGGCTTAACACACCCCGCGGAACAGATAAAACCAAAGGTTGGTTAAGCTTTAACTTTGGTGTAGGCTATAACCGCACAAATGATTTCGGCGAAAAGATAAGCTTCGGCGGTACCAATACATCAAGTACTATAAACGATTACTATGCCAGCCTTGCTAATTCATCAGGTATTACCGGCGACTTTGTACAGGGTTATGCTTACGACCATAATTTAATTGACGCGTACAATACATCGTCAACCCCTTACCAAAGTAACAACCCACGGCCTATCTCGGTAAAACAGGCCAACAATATTATGCGTACCGGTGGGCAGTCTGAGTTTAATCTTTCATTGGGTGCCAATTACAGCAACAAACTGTATTTAGGTTTTGGTATCGGTATAGCCAGCCTAAATTATAACTCAACTAATATGTTTAATGAAACAGGCGTTGTAAATATCGGTGAAGGAACCCCGGCAGTTTTTGTTAACAGGAATTATAATTCTACCTATTCGCAGTATCAGGCCACTAAGGGTGCCGGGTTTAACGCAAAAGTGGGTTTGATCTACAAAATAGAAGAAAATGTTAGGTTAGGCGCTCAAATAACCAGCCCTACATGGATGAGCATTGATGATGCTTTTAGTGAAGGCTTAAATACGCAGCTAAGTAGTGGTACCAAATACTCAAGCGCCTCGCCGGATTATACTTTATCTTATTCAATGCGTACCCCGTTCAAAGCCGCAGGCGGTCTTTCCATATTTTTAGGTAAAGCAGGCTTTTTAACCGGCGATGTTGAGTATATCAATTACAGTTCGACCAAAATTAATAATACTGACGGTTATGATGCTTCATATGATAACTCTGTTATCAGAAAGACTTACAAAGGCGCTGTTAATATTCGCGGAGGTGCAGAAATAAAGGTGGCTCCTAACTTTATGCTTCGTGGAGGTTATGGATTACTCGGTAGTCCCCTTAAAACTGATGGCAAAAACACTACCCTGGCAACAGGTGGTTTGGGTTATCGTTTTGGCACTTATTATTTTGATGCGGCATACCAGCATGTATCAGGCTCGCAGATCATCAACCCTTATTTATTGGGCAGTGCATCGCCGGCAGCCAACGTTAACCGCACTAACGATAATTTATTTCTCACTTTAGGGATGAGGTTCTAAGGTTTATATCGATTAGATAATTTAAGCCCCTCCGAATAACCGGAGGGGCTTTTTTGTTCTTTTAGCTCACGCGCAAAAAAAATTAAACGATATTTGATTTGCAAATTCATGTTTAATCACTACAAATAAAATCCTTAACCATGCTCACCATAGACAACTACCTGGACAGTCATTACATTGGCAGAAGCAATTGGCTGCGGGCAGCGGTTTTAGGTGCCAACGATGGCATTATTTCCGTTTCGAGCTTAGCTATAGGTGTTGCAGCAGCAAGCAGTACCCGTGAGCCTATTTTATTAGCCACAGTGGCCGGCTTAGTGGCGGGAGCCCTTTCTATGGCAGCGGGCGAGTACGTGTCGGTTAGTTCGCAAACCGATACCGAGAAGGCTGATATAGAGCGCGAAGCCATTGAGTTACAGGAAATGCCGGAAGAGGAACTTAAAATGCTGGCACAGATATACGAGCGACGCGGCTTAAAGAAAGAAACGGCTATGCTGGTGGCGCTTGAGTTAACAGAGCACGACGCCTTAGGCGCACATATGCGCGATGAACTGGGAATAAACGAAATTAGCCAGGCTAACCCTATACAAGCGGCCTTAGCATCGGGCGCATCATTTACGGCGGGTGGTTTACTGCCTCTTTTGGCAGTTGTATTTTGTCCGGTTTTGCAAATGGAGTATTATTTATACGCGTTTACCATAGTGTCCTTAATGATATTGGGTGCAGTTGCCGCTAAAACCGGTGGCTCGCATATAGGCAAAGCAATTGCACGAATAACCATTTGGGGAACATTAGCCATGGGATTATCTGGTCTGGTTGGCTATATATTCGGTGTAAAAATTTGATCTATATCGCCTAAAAATACCGCTCCAGATTCAACCCATAAGTAAACAGCAAGTTCTCACTGCTTGTGCGGTTTTGGCGATTATAGTTTAATGATGAGCTTATACTGAGCCAGCTACGTAACTTAAGTGAAAGACTATTAGTTGAGCGGATAATATAGTCATACTTTCTGTCGAACGAGTTTTGCAAGAAACTACTGCTTTCAAAAACAATTATGCTATTAACATTAAAGCGCATGGCCAGTCGGAAGGAATTGCGATAGGTGTGATAAACGTCTCGTGTATTGCCTGATAGCATCAAATCACTGGTATCATAAAGTACCCCGTCGCTCAAATTTAAATAAGCGTTGGGCTGATCTACCAAACTATAAGCTATCCCCGCTCCTGCCAATAATTGGTTGTTAATTTTAAGCGAATAGCTGATGTTATAATTCAACAATCCCCAGTAATAAAAATGCTCCGGGCCTTTGTATAAATTGAAATCAATAAATGACGAATAATCGTTATTGGTAAGCCCGGCATTTTGTCGTCCATATATCCAGGTGTTGGTAAAATTAAGTGAGATGTCTTTTTTCCGGATATTAAACTTAAGGTTGTTATTAAGTAAATAAGCTGTATTACCGTTGGCTTTATTTATAGAACCAGTCGGTGCAAAACTTACGTGGTAAAAAGTACTGTCGTTATACTGCGCGTTAGCCTCATTAACAAACAATATAGCTACCACAAGCATTAACCATTTTAGTGGATGGATATGTTTGCTTTTAAACATCAGCCATTTACTACTTCGCCACCGTTTACGTGCATAACCTGTCCGGTTATAAAAGATGCATCATCCGAAGCCAAAAACACGTAAGCCGGTCCCAATTCTGATGGTTGCCCTGCCCTTCCCATGCCTGTTTGCGTACCAAACTTTACTATGTCCTCTTTTTTAAAGGTGGAAACAATTAACGGCGTCCATACAGGGCCCGGCGCAACCGCGTTTACCCTAATCTTCTTTTTGGCGAGATTGGTTGCCAGCGACCGTGTAAATGATGTTATAGCGCCTTTGGTCGACGAGTAATCTATCAGGTGCGGCGATGAGCGGTAGGCCGTAACTGATGTGGTATTGATAATGCAATCGCCCTCCTGCATAAGTTTAACCGCCGAATCAGCAAAATAAAAGTAAGCGAATATGTTGGTGCGGAAGGTTTCTTCCATGTGTTTGTCGCTTATCTCTTTTAACTCCTCTTCGGGGATTTGCATGCCTGCGTTGTTCACTAAAATATTAAGCTTTCCAAATTGCGTGATCATTTTTTGGACAGCCTTTTCGCAGAATGAATTCTTTTTAACGTCGCCTTTTAGCAGTAAACATTTGCGGCCAACCCGCTCTACTTCTTTTTGCGTTTCTAAAGCGTCAATATCCTCGTCAAGGTATACAATACCAACATCCGCACCTTCGCGGGCGTAGTGTACCGCAACGGCCCTGCCGATGCCGCTGTCACCACCAGTGATGAGGGCCACTTTGCCCATCAGTTTACCTGCTGCTTTATAATCGGGTTTTATATACTCGGGACGCGGGTCCATTTCGGCCTCAATGCCCGGCTGTTTGTTTTGCTTTTTTGGGATCTTGGTTGCCATAGTAGTAGTAATTGTTTCTAATTACAACCGCCATGTTTAACAGAATGTTTTGAAGATGTGCAGATATGCGGATGTGCAAATGCGAGGAGTCTATACGGGTACAATGCATCAAGCAGAATATGAAAAACTTAATTTGCACATCTGCATATCCTCACATTTGCACATCAAATTTACATCCTTTCCGGTACTGCAATCCCTAGCATATTCATCCCCCGGCTAATTACCTTTGCGGATGCGGCAGAAAGCTGCAGCCTGAACTGTTTGGCCAGTTCATCTTCGGCTTGCAAAATAGAATGCTCGTGGTAAAACTTGTTATACACTTTGGCTACCTCATACACATAATTGGCAATTAAGCCCGGATTATGCCCTTTAGCTGCCTCTTGTATCGTATCCGGGAAACGGTTAAGCAGTACGATCAGATCGCGCTCCTCGGGCGCCAGCTCGGTTGGCTCCAGTTCAACGCCACTGATACTTGCCCTGTTGAGTACAGATTTTATCCGCGCATGTGTATATTGAATAAACGGCCCTGTATGCCCTTGGAAATCAACCGACTCGTTAGGGTCAAACAATAAACGTTTCTTAGGATCAACCTTAAGTAAAAAGTACTTTAAGGCTCCCATACCAATGATGTGATACAGCTCCTGTTTTTCTTCTTCGCTAAAATCATTCACCTTGCCCAAGGCTTCTGTTACATCTTTGGCGGTGGTTTCCATTTCGGATATCAGGTCATCAGCATCTACAACCGTCCCCTCGCGCGATTTCATCTTACCGGATGGAAGATCGACCATGCCGTACGATAGGTGGTATAATCCTTTTGCCCAGCTTTTTTGCAGCTTTTGCAGGATCAGGAAAAGCACTTTAAAGTGATAATCCTGCTCATTACCCACCACATAAATGGACTCATCCATGCCAAAGTCATCATATTTTAGCTGCGCTGTACCCAGATCCTGCGTTATATAAACAGAAGTACCATCAGAACGGCGAACCAACTTTTCGTCCAACCCATCAGCCGTCAGATCTATCCATACAGAGCCGTCTTCCTTTTTAAAGAAAACGCCTTTTTCCAATCCTTCCTCAACAATATCCTTACCTAACAAATAGGTGTTTGATTCGTAATAGAATTTATCAAAATCAACGCCCAAGGCTTTATAAGTTCTGCCAAAACCATCATATACCCAGGTATTCATGGTTTTCCATAGCTCCATCACCTCGCTATCACCTGCCTCCCACTTTTGCAGCATGGTTTGAGCCTGCTTTATAAGCGGAGCATTCTTTTTAGCTTCCTCTTCTGTTTGCCCCTCGCCTTTCAGAAACTCTATTTCTTTTTTATATTCCTTATCAAAAATAACATAGTATTTACCCACCAGGTGGTCGCCTTTCATTCCAGTAGACTCGGGCGTTTCGCCATCACCGTACAGCTGCCACGCCAGCATTGATTTGCATATATGTATGCCCCTATCGTTAACCAAATTGGTTTTTATAACCTCGTAGCCGGCCGCCTTTAATATCTCTGCAACAGAATAACCTAACAGGTTATTACGTACGTGGCCCAAATGCAGTGGTTTATTGGTATTGGGCGATGAATACTCTACCATTACCTTTTTGCCATTAGGTTTATTTATGGCAAAATCATCGGTAGCGATGTTTTTATATAACTGATCTATCCAAAACTGATCTGAAAGGGAAATATTCAGGAAGCCTTTGATCACGTTAAAAGCAGAAATTTCTTTCAGCTCATTTTTAATAAATTCGCCTATATCAGCACCCGTTTGCTCAGGCGATTTGCGCGAAAACTTAGTGAACGGAAAAGTAACAATAGTGATCTGCCCGTCAAACTCCTTGCGGGTTTCCTGCAAACTAACCTCGGCAGGTGTAATATCAGTTTGGTAGATATGTTTTACTGCCTTTATAGCAGCATCAATTATAAAATTCATCGGGGCAAAATTACGTATTTAGTCGGGAAGTCGGAAAGGTTTAATAGTCCGGAAGTCGGAAAGTCCGAAAGACCGTACGTTAAAAGGATTTGTGGTGGTTTGTCCGGAACTCGGAAAGGTTTGATGGCGATTTACAAGGTAGGTGCTGATATTGGTGTAACCTATTTTTCTTAATTTCGGCTAATATAAATCTTTCCGACTTCCGGTCTTTCGGACTAACATAAAACACAAACGTTATAAAATATTTGTTAAGTAAATATTAAGCAATAACGTTAAGGCTATCAACCTGTTTACAGTTGCATAAAATAGTATAGCTTTGCTTACTAAACTATGAAACAACCATCTGATATTAACATAAACGTAGGCTCTGAAATAGGTGCCCTGCGTTCTTTATTGATCCACAGTCCGGATAGCGGTCTTGGCCGTGTAGTGCCATCAAAAGCACAGGACTGGCTATTTGAAGACATTGTGCACCTGGACAGTATGCGCAGAAATGAATACGACTACTACATAAAGCTGCTACTCTATTTTTTAGATCCTGACAAGATAAAAGGTAAACTAAAAGATATAGACGCAAAGGAGAATGATCGTAATTTTTTTAA
This sequence comes from uncultured Mucilaginibacter sp., assembly GCA_965650195.1. Lineage (GTDB taxonomy): Bacteria > Bacteroidota > Bacteroidia > Sphingobacteriales > Sphingobacteriaceae > Mucilaginibacter. The sequence goes on from CBFGNU010000072.1 coordinate 10,389, forward strand.
GCCGGACAACGCTGCTTTTTATGCATCAGACAAGGTAATTGAGATACAAACCCTGTTGGCTGATATATTAACGGAAGACGATATCCGCAGCAAACTGGTAGCGTCTGTTTGCGCTATAGAGGGCTGTACCTATGTTATGCAGCAAAAGTTGATAGACACCACTCCCGTTGAACTGGCTAAGATCTTTATTTCAGGCTCGCTAAACGCTTCCGAAATGATCTTTGCTCCTATTCCTAATCTGATCTTTTCGCGTGACCTGGGCGTGGTTATTAATGATCATATTTTGCTGAATAGGCCCGCCAAAAAGGCCCGCTCACGCGAGACTTTGTTGATGCGGTACATATTTTTTAATCACCCCATGTTTGCAGCTTACCGAGATAAGATCATCGAGATAAGCGAGACTAAACAGCACTTTTTACGCCCTGGCGAAGCTAACGACGAAAAAACCACTTTGGAAGGCGGCGATGTTATGATGGTTAGTCCGGGCCATTTAATAATTGGTTGCAGCGAGCGTACCTCTGTAAGCGGCGCTAACGAGGCTATAAAGCTATTATTTGAGAAGGATGTGGTAAAGAAGGTAACCATTGTTAAAATCCCTAACAAACGCGATTACATGCACATTGATACCGTTTTTACACAGGTAAAACGCAATGTCTGGGTGTTGTTACGCTCATTAAGTATTACCGAAGCCGGGCCGCCACAGCATGAACCCTTAAACTGGTTTGCTGATAAAAAGAGCAAGGACAAACCCGAGATAGTACAGTTTAGGCAAGACAAAAAACCAAAGACCTTTGCCACATTGGAGGCTTTGCTAGATAATATCAGCAGAAAGGATCTGGAAAGCACAGAGCCAACGCGTTTTATTTATTCGGGTAACGACGAGTTCCCGTTTGATGCCCGCGAACAGTGGACGGATAGCTGTAACCTGCTGGCATTGCGCGATGGCGTGGTGTTGGGTTACGACAGAAACGACAAAACCATAGGCGCGTTTAAACAAAAGGGCTTTAAAATTATTAATGTTAAAGAGCTGCTTAAGAAACTGGAAAGCGATGAGATTGACGCGCAGCAAATGAAGGATACGCTGATATTAATGCCGTCGGCAGAGCTTTCAAGGGCGCGGGGCGGGTTTCATTGTATGAGTATGCCTTTGGAGCGCGATGCGCTTGGTTCATAGTTCATGGTAAATGACTGCTGACGAACTAAAACATACTATCAACCAACATCATCTATGAACCATGAACTATCATCTATGAACTCAAACTCCCATATCCTAATGATTCGCCCGGTAAACTTCGGGTATAACGAGCAAACGGCGGAAAGCAATGCGTTTCAAAATGCAAATGCCGACCAGCGGCAGGTGCAGGAGAAAGCTTTGGCTGAGTTTGATGCTTTTGTACAGCTTTTAAGAGACAATGGCGTTGATGTAACTGTTATAGAAGATACGCCTGAGCCACATACGCCTGATTCCATCTTCCCGAACAACTGGGTATCGTTCCATGAAGATGGCGATGTGTTTTTATATCCGATGCAGGCGGAGAATCGCCGGTTGGAACGACGCGAGGATATTATCAGGAAGTTAGAAGAGCGTTTTAAAGTGAATCATGTAATTGATTTAAGCCGTTTTGAAAAGCAGGGACAGTTTCTGGAGGGAACTGGAAGTATGGTAATGGATAGAGAAAACAAGATAGCTTACGCCTGTCTGTCGCCGCGTACCGATGAAGAAGTGTTGGATACTTTCTGTGTACACGCGGGGTATAAACCGGTGCTTTTTAATGCGGTTGATCAAAATGGCAAAGCTATTTACCACACCAATGTTTTAATGGCCGTTGCCGCTAAATATGTGGTGATTTGCCTGGATGCCATAAGCGATGACGAAGAGGCAGAACGGGTGATTGATGCCATCGCAGAGAGTGGCAAAGAAATTATTGCCATCAGTTTTGAGCAAATGAACCATTTTGCTGGTAACATGCTAGAGGTCTATAATAATAACGGCGAAAGTTTAATTGTGATGTCGCAGGCCGCATGGGATTCGTTAGATGATGAGCAGAAGGAAGTGCTATCCAGCTTCAGTAAACCTGTTTATGCTGATATCAGCACCATAGAAAAAAACGGCGGCGGCAGCGTAAGGTGCATGATGGCGGAGGTTTGCTTGCCTGCGGCAGTTGATGGTTTATAGATCATAGTTCATAGTTCTTGGGTCATAGTTTAAATAGGTGCCGATGCGCTTGTTTGCTAAACTAAATTCAGGGGGTGATCCAAAATAAATGCGTTACCAAAAAATAAAATAGGTAAGTTATTGAATATTAATCAGTTAACTTTTACATATGAAACTACTTATTCGTCAGGAAAACTAGCTATAGATTACTTGTAAATACATGATTACAAGCATGTTGCGAAAGGCTAAAAATACAACAGGGTGAAGATCGCTCAACTTGCGCTCCTTACCGCATTATTTATCTTTAAAGATCAACTTATCCAGAGACATAGGTTTAACAATCTCATCGTACTCTGAGCCATGATTGACCCTGTATATCATTTTAAGGCCTTCTCTATATCCTTCAATCTTTATATAGAAAAAATCCTCTGTTTCCAGCCGAAAGCTGAACATTTTCTTGCCAAATACAGCAGCCATTTTGAAGTATTTCTGTTTTAAAATATCGTTTTCAAAGGTCAGTTTATCGTTAAAATACGGCAACTTATATGCAGTGTCCTGGTTTATATAATAATATTGAACATTAGTAATCTTCTTTCCATTTAACAAAAACTCAACATCGAAAGATTTTGAGTTTTGTGCAGACACATTAAATGACAAAACAACACATACTATAATAAAGAAAGTAATTCTTTTCATGCTCATTTCTCCCCCTCAATCATACGCCATAACATTCTTCTCCGGTGCTATCTGTATCAGGTAGTTTTTCTTCATCGGGTCGTAAGGTACATTCTCTGTTTGGGTAACGTAAATGCTGCACAAATCTTTCAGAACATAAATTTCCATGTCGCCCATAGTTTCCGTTTTGTGCGGGTACTGCCCTATCGAGCTCATTAACACATCATGCTGCTGTATGTCATTGGTTGACAGCTCCATAAATAAACGGCGCCCGTCGGCACGCAATATCAAATTAAAAAATGTTCCCCTGTTAGTGGCTAAGGTATATTCCCGGGTGCGTTTCTTTTCGTTTTTAGCTTTTAGGGTATAACCCTTGCCCAGCAACAGGCTGTCGTCGCGATTGATGTTGTTGTGCAGCATATACTGTATTTCTTCGTAGGATATCAATTTCCCCTGCGAAAAACCTGTGTAGGTAAAGCAACAGACGATGGCAGTGATAAGGGTCTTTTTCATATTGGCGACGCTATATTAGCATTTAAAATTACATTAAACTTAAACTAGGTCAAATATAATTCGGCGCTTAAGTATTAACTTCGCATACTTTTTACATTTGTGATATGGCAAAAATTGAATTAAGCCGTGTAAGCGGCGATTTTGGCTTTGAGGCCAAAGATGAGAACGGACATGTAGTTAAAATGGACAGCAGTCCGCAAAGCGGTGGCCTGGACTATGGCGTGCGCCCTATGCAGATCTTATTAATGGGTTTGGCAGGTTGCTCGGCAATTGATGTGATTGCCATACTGAAAAAGCAGCGCCAGGAAGTTAAAGATTATAAAATGGTAGTAAATGGCGACCGCGAGCCTAATGTCGAACCATCATTATGGAAAACTGTTGATATTGAGTTCCATTTATACGGAGATATTGACCCGGATAAGGCAGCTAAAGCGGTTGATCTTTCATTAGGCAAATATTGCTCTGTATCTGCAACTTTAGAAAAAGCAGGAGCGAAAATAACCTCGCAGGTGTTTGTTCACCCGGAAGTGACGGCATAAGGTTAAAAACTATATATAAACAAAAATAGCGATGTGTTTTAAACCCATCGCTATTTTTGTTTATGCAGATCGCTTAATCCTCATAAAAGTCTATCAGCGATCCAAAGTAACTATCCGTCCAACCTTCACTTATATCGTTATAATCCGCATCAGGTATGTTAGTATGGCGCAGCTCTACAGATGTTCCTGCCTTATCGGCGTGCAGCTTTATGGTAACAATAGATTCATCAGACTGTCCATCAAAATAC
>CBFGNU010000073.1:0-14499 GCA_965650195.1 uncultured Mucilaginibacter sp.
ATTTTTCATTGATTGCCGTTAGTAGGGTTAGTGCAGATTTCATATGACCGATAAGGTAAATTTGATCTGCACAGTAAACGGATGGGTTGTTAAATTCATTTCGGCGGCTATAACGATGTAAAGTCATTCCGCCACCGCAAATGCCGAGGTGAGGGCATGAAAGACAAGCTGCGGCCGTCGGTCGTTGATCTTCCCTGTAGTTTTTAAATTGATCACTTTCCAAAAATTCCAACAAATTTCCATCGGCCACATTTACCGGTTTTTCGAATAGGTCAGCACCATTATACGCGCTTTTGAGCGTGTCGTTTTTCATGACGGTGCCATCCGTGTCGACGATAAGAATGCCAAAATCAGTTACACCAATGCCCTCTTTTGACACCATGCCTCCAAGAAGCACTTTTAACATATCATCTAGTACGCGTATGGGCATGGGGAAAGGATCGTTTAAATAAACATCCAATAATCCGGCTAACCATTGGCCAAATTCCAACGAGTCAAGTGCCAACTTACCCATTGGTAAGCGGTCATGATTGCCGTCCTTATACAAAAAGTCTACACTTGGCGCAGCGAGTTCTTTAAAAAAGTTATATACCAATTTTGGATTGGATTCAGGGTCGATCACCGCCAACAGACCTGCATTCAAAAAGGCTGTATCAGGATGTGCTTTTAGGATGTTAATGCCATTCATCACGAGGTCAAAGGTGCCTTCTCCCTGATGCCCGATGCGTAAATGGTCATGTACACTCTTTGGCCCGTCGATACTGACAGCAACGGTGACACGGGAGACAGAACAGATATCCAATAGCTCATCGGTTAACAATATGCCGTTAGTTTGAATACTGACCGGGTAAGATGAGGGCAACGCGTTACGCAACTCTGCCAGGAATTGTCCTAGTTTTTTTGGGCCCAATAGTAGCGGTTCCCCCCCGTGTAAGACTACGCTGAATATCTCCTTTTGCGCAGATGCCAGCATCCCCAGGCTGGCGCAAAGTGCAGCAATAGTTTTTTCCGACATGAATTTCTCCAGCCGCAAGTAATTATCATCACCCAGGTTGTAAACATAGCAATAAGTACAATTGATGTTGCAGCGGCTGGCTACCTTGACCAGCACGGTATCGATTACCTGCGCGTGCGCAGGATTACCTGCCACGGTTATGCCGGTTGTGGGTCCGGTTATAAGCATGAAGCCGGTTGACTTTTTCAAAGTCAATTTCGCCGATCAGGCGTTTCAAGACTGCATTATCCATATTAGCCGGATCAATGATCAAAGATTCCTGATCTTTTTGCTCAGTTTGTTGCTGCTGCTTTTTCTGTTCGTTATCCTTCATTTACTCGGTTCTTTCCGGCTAATTTATAGAAAAAAATAGCGCTATCTCGAATTATATTTTAACAAATTGAAAATCAATTAAATAAAGGCATCATGATAAAAGTTTTAAAAGTCCATGTTCGAAACAGTGTTTGATTCAAAAGTTTGTATTACAGCTATATATGCTTAATTTCGAAAATAAAAAATAAGCCAATTATAATCGATAATGGAATGGAATGCCGCACACCGTCGTCCGAAAGGGTTTAATCGCCAGGTAACGGCCGGAATTGTTTTTTGCACGGACAAAGGATATTACACGGGTTATATGGATATGCAGGGCAATTTTATCGATGGATCGAGCGGGCAAAAAATAGATCCGGTTAATGCCTGGGCGTACGGGCCGCCAGATCCGATCGAGTTCGGTACCGCTGAGATTGTTCAGGAGTGGCTTAAAAATGATGTTTCCGTTAATTCTACGTCTAATGATTTCCTTATTTATGACAAGGAAACTGATCAAATTTTACTAAAGCGACGGGTGAGTGGCTACCTGAATAGTCAGGATTGCTTTTCAGAAGAAATTAGCCATTATATTGGATTGCCGGCATTGCCACTCGATTTGAAAACACGGCAAGAGGCCGAAAAAATCACTGTCAAGTTTATGACCTTTGTTTTAAAGAAATTAAGCGAAAAAACGGTGCAACTGGACCAGTTTTTAGACAGGTGTCTGCGTGATGTTTCATTGGAACTGGCCAATACCACCTATCATGAGCAATTTGAACAGGAAAAATTGGGTGAGGAGGCGCTTTTTGATAATTTATTAAACCGATGGAATTTTCAAGTTCAATATTATCTTGATTTAGCAAGTCGGACAACAGAAATTATCAAGGTCAGTACGGTAGAAATACCGCAAAAAAGCGACGATCAAAACGCTATAAAGGCGTATTTGGATAAAATCAACCAAGCTTTTGGTTAACTTGCCTCGTAGCTTCTAGAGCTTACGCTGCATCCGCGATGATTAAGCCCCTCAACAAAGTAGTTCCATCGTTGCTCATTAGCGCCAAAACATAGGCCTTATCGTTGTAGCGGTCAAATGTTGCTGCAGCTTTGGTATTGCATTTTTCTTCAAAAGCAATCTTTTCATCAATGGTTAGTGCTGGGAGTATTTACCGGCCTTTGACGGTTTGATACCTGAACTCAAAATTCTTTTTCATGTTTTTAGCTCCTTATAATCAAATCTAATTAAATTTATTGATCCAGCAGCTCGCCTTAATTCATTTTATAAATTTATGACGCCCCCCGTTAACGAAATTATTCCAAGAACTTATCCTGATAATATTAAACCTATCATGGACTTTTTTACCGAAACGATCATTGAATTGGTGAATTTTGGTTCCCATATTATGAAATGGGACCTGGTGCCGCCCACAAAGGACGAAGACGCGGCGGCGCCTATCATGATGCTTCGTCATTACCTTGATGTAATTGATTCTATTTCTATATTAATTCAGCAAGGGAGTGGCGATACAGCTAAAATTCTATTGAGGGCAGGTTTTGAAACCTTGCTTGGAATGGAATATTTATTAGAAAAGGACTCCGTCAACAGGTCAATTGCATTTTTAGTATCAGATATCCTAATGCAGATTAAGACACTCAAAAAGTTAAATCCGGTAACTAAGGAAGGTGGCGAACTTGAACAGTTACTTCAAAGTGAGAACAACATAAAGGGGTTTGATTTGAACAATAAATATAATCTCGACCAAGCGTTAGCCAATAAAGAAAGTTTATTAAATAAGCCACCATATCAGGCTGCCCACCAGGAATATCTAAAATTGAAAGCAAAGAAAATATCAAATCCGGCCTGGTATCATTATTTTGGCGGTCCGGCTAATATATATGGCCTGGCCATATATTTAAACCAAATATCGCTTTACGAGATTCTATATCGGCAGTGGTCAGGAACAGTGCACGGCTCTCAGATCTATTTAGGCAAACTGACATCGGGTCCGCAGAAGGGAATGGTAGAAATTGTGCAATTACGGTATTTCAAGGATGTACAGGAGGTAGCCACTTATGTGCAAATATTTTCGCTTAAATTGTTTAGGTTGTATATTTCTAAACGGCTGCCGTCAAAAGAGAAGGAATTGAACAAATGGTATATGAAAAATAGAGAGCGTTTTCAAACAATGACCGCCAAAAGTTATATCAAAGTGGTTTAATTTAAAATAGTCAAATTATACTTATTTTAACCAAAAATCTTATCATTATGGCCACCCAATTCTATTTCGACGACATCAAACCGGTTATTCTACAAAATTTGACTCTGGCAAGAAAATCAGTCCGTATTGCGGTAGCGTGGCTGAATTTTGAAAGTTACTTTCCGATATTTAAAAAGCTATTGGAAAATGGTGTTTCCCTTACTATTGTTATTGACGACAATAACTCGAACAGGAAACAACAGGCAATAATAAACGATTTGATTTCTTTTGGTGCAGAAATCAAGTTTTTTGCCATGCCGGTAATACCGGGTTTCAGTAACGGTCGCACCGCAATTATGCATCATAAGTTTGCAATCATTGATGACCAGATAGTCCTTGGCGGATCGTACAATTGGTCAGCAGGAGCAGATTATAATTTTGAACACTTATACGTAGTACAAAATGAACCGGTGGTCGTTGGAAAGTTTTATTCCGAGTTCGCGTTTTTGGTAGATTATGACACGGCTACTGTCAGCGCACTGCAGAACCTCCCGGCCTGCGAGGAAGCGGGGTGCAAAGGAAAACGATTTAACCTGTTGATTTTTGACCCGACAACTGCAGACGAACACGGCGTCTATGGCGATCTCGTAAGTGTTTGTAGCGCTGAGCCGCACGACCATTTCGACACCGTTGACACTGCCGTTCCTGGCCGGTTCTTACAGAACCTAGCTGAAGGTAAAGCTTATCATTACGAGGAGTTATTTGAAATGATCAGTGCTGATGGTGATAAAATGCCACAATCTGAAATAGAAAAACGAATGCAAGAAATTGATATGCTATTAGAGAACGAATCAGCCCTGTATGCTGGCAAATTTGTAAATGGCCGTAGGCAGCCTGTTCACGCCATCGCTAAATTACAGTCGGAGCCAATGCGTCATAGACACGAAGACCCGGATTGGTTTGTGTTGGTTCTTTGGAAACAGAAATTCTGCTGTGCCGAAATTGATGATAGTTTTGAAACGACCTTTGACATGCGCTAAACAAAAATAGTTCGTAAATTGCTCGCTGTAAACAAGATACAACACAATTTCGAGATAAGGCAGGCACCTCATAATCTTCTACTCATTCTGACGATAAATCCACTGCTGCACAATAGGAACTATTTATTATCACTCTTTCAAGCTAAGTGAAGCAAACCATGTTTTGGTCATACCAAAACGGCTTGCCGGGATACCCGGACCCGATATGCTTCACTTCGTTCGGCATATCAAAATACATCCATTTTATTGACAAACGAAAGCAATCTTAAGAAATAATCGGACATAGCTTTTTATATTTTTAAGCTTTCTTTTTGTACAGGTTTCTAACGCCTGGCAGCAATGCCACAAAAAGTAGGGCTGCGGCAATAAACATATAAAAGGTGTGCAGCCAGCTTACGGCCTGAATAAAAACCATTTCGAGTTGTATCCAGCCTATCAGTATAAACGCAGTGTAAATGCAGCCTGTCCAGCCCCAGTACATATCCTTATAGTAATTCAGTTTTTCGGCAAGAGGCCAAGCCGGTTTTTTTAATAGGACGAATGTTAGTGCGCAGGGCACTAACCCCAATAGTATAAATAGTGTGATGCCCGGTATCATAAAATCGGCAAAAGGAGAAGCGTTTAACAACGATAACGGCATTCCCATTAAACTGCCGTCAGGCGCAATTATAAGCGACCCGCCCCCCGCAAGCGCCCCCAACCCGAGGAAGGCCAGTAAAAAGATCAAAAAATTTCTGCCTGTTGTTTTCATTTTTGGTAAAGTTGGTAAATTGTGATAAACAAGGTTATTATTACAATCAGCGAATAGATTTGCTTGTTGTAACGGGCCAGCCACTCGGGCAGGTATATATCAAAATTATACCTTGGCGATTGGGAATATTTGCGCGCCATCAAGGTTAAAGGGCACATTTTATTGAAGGTCAATAATATGATGCTTTCTAAAAATATCAGGCCGTAACCGGTCCATAGTCGCCAGTCGAGCTTATTGGTAATTGCCGCATAGAGCATATAGAAAATGACCACATTGAAGAATACCCATATTACAGTATGGATTATTTTTATGCGAGTTAGATTTGAGAGCATTTTTTGTGTGGATATACGGTGCTTAATACCCCTAAGCTGCGAATTTAAGTGCGTGCCTGCAATGATGGTGGTCACTATTGCGTATAATGGATCTTTATCCATTAAATCAGAAATATGTATTTGTACTTAGATTATCGCGATATTTTTTCGGACATGTGTAACGGTGGTAAAAGTAATCTCCTATAGTTAGGCAATTACAATTTACTTTATCTACATATGAATGCGCTGACAGATATATTATAAACATATTGAATAATAGTTGTTTATAGTAAAAAAAATACTATTATTGTTTAGCTTAAATCCTTGATAATGAAACCATCTCCGCTTGCCAAGTTGACCGACGAACAAATATTACAAGAATTTATAAAACGATTTGATTGCGAAGGTGCGGTATTGATCTATTTTCAAGATGAGGCGGAATATGGCTTTGGGGGCTGGAAAAATGCATTAGGACGGACCTGGGTAAATAATCTTTTTAGAAGAGTGAAGAAAAATGTACGCTTGAGGGAACCGCTGCATGCGACGATAGCCGGGCGTACAAAATGGTTAAATGCTAAAAATTTGAAAGTATGAAAGGTGGTGGTCCTATTACAAAAATAAAGAACTATGTTCAGCCGGTTTCTGTAAAACCGATAAGTACAGTCAGTAATAGTTGTGACCTGTATTTTACAGCGGATTTAATTAATATTCAGCCCGCATTGGCGGAGGTACCTACTAATAATTATTTGAAACTGGAACCTATAACCGGTGGGCAGATTGCAGCTTATAGTGGTAGTCAACTTTGTGCAATTTTGGACTCCGTGTACAATAATGATTTGTTGCAATGTTTTTCATTAGGGAACCGCTATAAAGGCCGTTTAAGACATGACAGATCAAGCGTTGACGTTCAAAAAGTCCGGTGATGATTTTTTCATAATCGGCGGTACTTATAAAGAGATCTGCCAGGATCCGAGTTATGACAGCCTGATGGGCTCAGGCTTTCGGGCGGCTTTGGCTTTATCTGCTGCCATACCGGGGCTTTATTTCAAAACCTGTTTGGGCGAACCCGATATTGACAATTTTACGGCAACCTGTGACGCCAAAGGTATTCGCTCGATTATTACTTCTACTACAGCGACGGTCGTTTTTTCATATTTACATCCTTTGAAAAGACCGGACATGTATCCTCAAATAACTGAACCAGAAATGTTCAGCCTTCCCAGATATCAGGCAGACAACGTTTTGTATTATGGTATGGCGGAAACAATTGTTCCGGTTGATGCAGATTGGATGGTTTATGACCCGCAAAATTTGATCAGTTTCGATGCGACAGGCTCAACAGCGAAACACTTGGCTTTGATCCTCAACAGAAAAGAGGCTGCTTATTTTTGCGGCACCACTACCGAAACGGATATTCTGGAACTGGGAACAAAATTATTAAGTGACCATCGTGCCGAAGTGATTGTAATAAAAAACGGCGCTGCGGGCGCCTGGGTTTTTCAGCCCGATAATGTGACGCACATACCAGTTTTCCGGACACCCCAGGTTTGGCCGATCGGTTCGGGAGATATATTTTCCGCAGCGTTTGCCTGGCAATGGATTCATCTTCGTCAGCCAGCTGGCATAGCCGCATTATCGGCTTCGAAATTTACGGCTACTTATTGCGCAGCGAAAACACTGCCATTACCGGTAAGACCGACCCAATATCCCGCATTGAAATTTAAACCGGATCAGCGAAAAATCTATTTGGCGGGGCCTTTTTTTACACAATCAGAGCGCTGGCTGATTGAGGAGTTAAAAGATACTTTGGAAGATTTTGGTCAGCATGTATTTTCTCCCTTGCATGATGTGGGTACTGAGGGTAGTGCAAAAATGATCGCCGAAGCCGACCTGGCTGGGATTAATAGATGCAAAGCGATGCTCGCTGTTGTATCTGGTCTAGACCCAGGAACCTTATTTGAGATTGGCTACGCGCGTGCAAAACGAAAAAAAGTGGTCGTTTTTGCTGAGTCCCTGACGGACAAAGATCTATTGATGCTCAGGGGATCTGGGTGTATAATTACCTCGGACTTGTCAACTGCTATTTATACCGCCTCCTGGTGAAAGTGTATGTAGTGCTCGGACTGGGCTATGGAGATGAAGGAAAGGGCTTGGTGACCGATTTCCTTTGTGCGAACAGCGAACAACCCCTGGTGATCCGCTTTAATGGTGGACAACAAGCTGGCCATACGGTTGTCCTACCCTCGGGACAGCGCCATGTTTTCTCGAATTTTGGCTCCGGTTCCTTTCGGGGCGCGCCGACCTTTTGGTCTTCATTTTGTAGTTTCTCGCCTTTGCATTACATGGACGAGAATGAACGATTAGACATTCCAACAAAACTGTTCATAGACGAAAACTGTCCGGTCACCACTCATTATGACATATTATTTAGTCAGGCGTTGGAAGCCTCGCGGGGCGATGAACGGTATGGTAGCTGCGGAATGGGATTTGGCGCTACCATGGACCGCTCACAACATGCACAGGTCGACCTGACCGTCAAGGATCTGAAGGTGGAAAGTCAGATAAGACCAAAACTCAGCGCTATCCGCGACTATTATAGCCTGAAATTCGATCAGGAAACCATTTATAATTTCGAACAGTTCACCCATGATGAACAAGATGAAATATTCCTACAGGAGATATCAAAGGCCCTGGAACTGGTGGAAATCACTACGGCCGAAAAAATATTTTCAAATAAGGAATGGAAGACATTGATCTTTGAAGGCGCTCAGGGTATTCTTTTAGATCAAACGTTTGGAAATCATCCTTACATAACGAAAAGCAATACTACTTCCAATAATGCGATTACCCTGCTATCACAACATTATAAAGCAGATGAATTAGCTACGGAGATTTTCTATATGACCCGGTGTTATGCCACCCGGCACGGAGCCGGACCGTTCAGCGCATCCTTCAAAACACCGATTTTGACAAATAATATGGACGAAACAAATATTGACAACCCGCATCAAGGTAAATTTCGCACCGCCAATTTAGATACAGACCGGCTTATTTACGCCATAAACGCCGACGACCATTTTTCTAAAGGTCTTCCAAAAAACATAATGATTACCTGTCTCGATCAATTGAGTCCGACTTTTGACTATCAACAATTAATTGCCAGTTTAGGAGGAGATTTCAAACAGGTTTTTGGCAGTTATGGACCAACATCAGCTGATATAAAGCGCATTTTATAAAAGGGCTAAGGGGTTAGGTTATCGCATTTTCTATAGCTGCGATATCCTTCCGGTCTGTTTGTATGCGGTCGTAACCAAGTGTTTTGATGGTTTCAATTTCACGTTGATGACAGTTTTTGACTTTCAGGCCACTACCGCATGGGCAGGTATCGTTTCGGCTGATACCGATGTTGTTGATAACACTATTTAAAACAGCAAGAGTCCCCGCCGCACCCGACAGCCGAAGTTCCTCAATATAATATTGTAAAATACCATCTACATGGTGCGCATATTCATCACCTGCATAATGTTTTTCGGCCAGCTTATAAAGTTGGTTCGCAAAATAGGTATATATTTTACTGGCGATAAAATCCGCCATATTAATCCCTTTTTTGGAAAGTGCTGTTAATTTATGTCCAATGTCCAGGCAACAAAAACCTCCCGGCGAAATATGCCAGGCGATATCCCGTGGGATGATGTTGCTCTTTTCCATAACAATAGGGACACAATAAGGATAAGCCCGGGGAACAAATATCGCGATCGTGAAAGTGTCCCAGTAAACACCTTCCGTATCGCAAATATCCAGTTCCCCTGTGATCATCCACATTTTCGCCGATTGTACCCAGCCGTAGGTTAGCTTAGGAAAGCGATTGACAACCTCACCAAAACCACGTTCAAAGGGGCTTTTTCGCTTGCCTTTCATCAGAAGTTATAATACGGTTTGCTTGCGACAGCAATAGGTGCAAGATTGGCTGTATTTCGATTTGGCATCGTCACCGCTCTATGTTTTAACTGTAAATTACCCGCAAGGTCGGTTGCTATAAAGTCCTGTCTCTTCAAAAAGTTGAGCCAGGCAAAGTCATATTGCGTGTAATTAAACTTTTCTTCCGGTATTTGGAAAATATACCGATCACGCTCATTATTGGTCCGTTGGCATACAGGCGTATAAAATTCAGCCAGCGTAGCACTTTCGTTTTTAATGTGATCACCGATCACCACCCCATTACTTACCGCATGGTCCTGCATTTTGCTGGCCAGGCTGGTATGCAGGCTGCAAGTGGTCACTTCACTAATCTCTCCGATACCGGCCATGCCCCAAATTACATCCCGGTCATAGCCCAGGTCAATACCAATACGCGTAAAGATATCCTCCACCCCTTGTTCATAAAATAAATTCTTAAGGTCGGTTTTTACGAAGTAGGTAAATACGCTGGCAAATTGCAGTGCGCGTTTAACGGCCAGTGATGGTTCCATCGTTTTATTGCCAAAATAAACGAACAAGCCGTCGCCCTGCAAACGGTGGACGTAGCCGCCAAAGATCAGACAGGTATGGATAGCCGCCCGCTGGATGGTGTTGGTAACGATCCAGATCGTTTGCGGCGTGTAGCGCCTGAAAAGGTTGGTCGAGCCTTTGATATCCACGAACATGGAAACGATATAGTTATTTTCCAGTGTTTCAGAATGTTTCAGGTGTGCATGGTCGGGATGAAGGCCTAAGCGCTGGTCAAAGTTTGGCGTCAGCCCCAGTTCCAGTGCGAAGTTAGCCAGGCTCGGCATCAATTTCTTTTCGGGGATGGCCCGGTTAAAGGTTTGAAAATCATAGCCTTTTTGAAAACCGCTACTGGTGAATGACAGGTTCTCCCGGAGACTGCCGGATTTTGGGTCTGCGGCTAATGCGGCGCGCAACGTTGGTAAATAATCGTCGAAGATATGCATGGTATTATTTTAAGTTACAAATGATGATAATGATCAGCGGGATAAATAGGAAGAACTGCACGGTAAATAAGATACCGGCCGTTTTTAGCCGCCGGAATTTTTTGGTCAGACCGATCGCTAATTGGTGTACTTGGATACGCAGGTCGGCCAGCTCATTTTCTTCGGTGCAGAGTGAAGCTGATTTGGTGCAATAATCTTCAGGTGCCATACAGGATATCGCCCCGAAATAAAGCAAGGATTCATTGTCCGAGCTCAAAAACGGTGTAGAAGCGAGTATAACAACGATCATTACTGCGACCCCGAGGCCGATCAAGGCGATCATGAGCGCATGAATACAAAACCCGCAGGAAGCCAGTTTTAACAAAGACGGGTACGCGGCAGTAAGGCCGCCGACAATAAATGTGCTCAGCCCTAAAAATACGGCACTTTTGTTGTTAATACTATTGTAGTATTCGTCAAAGCGGCTAATACAAAATTTCAATCTTTCTTTTTCCATGGTTTATCCTTTAATGTTTTTAGGATCGCTGCCATAAGAGTTCTTCTCTCTAAACTGGCCATGTTTATTTTGGATAGTCAGTTCCGCGCCGTTTTTTATTGCTTTTTCGCGGCCGGCGACTATAGCGGCCTGCTGCGTATCATAAGTTTTGGTCACGCGTTGGTTCCCAGCAACCTTGGTCGCCCAATCTTCGCCGTGCTTCACGACGAATACATTCTTCTTGTTGTTACTCATATTTTACTTACCTTTTGTGAATAATTGTATACCCTTCTCAACCGAAAACCGTTACTAACGCTTTTTGGTAATGGGGGTAAGAGCCAATATGAACTGGGAAGAATTAAAAGACGAAAACACCGTTGACTTGGTGGAATATATTACGTCGATCCATGACCCCGATTACAAAGAATTGGGCGAAGCGGCGTTCGTTACCCTGACTTTCCGCTACCGGGAGGATGTAATTAATAAATGCGTCATTCTCGCAAAAAAATGGCGGCGCGATGAGGATGACGCGATTGAGCTGGCGAACCGCGTATTCGCCCGCTTTTTAAAATACCCCAAATACCGGCACTCAGAATGTAAAAGCGGCGATGTCGACAAATGCATTAAGCGTTACCTGTACCGCATTGCCGACAGGGAGGTCATCGGTTTGTTTAGTCCCAAATTCTCACCTTATGATGGAACTGAAACGGTGGTCATTTCCCTGATTGATCCGGATAAAGATTATGAACCCGAAAAGTTGAAGGAATTAACGGAATATGAAAAACGGCTGGATGAAATATTCTCCAAATTGACGCCGAAACACAAAATCGTCTATCTCACGTATTTACTGCACCAGAAAGAGGGATATAATCTTCCCGGCGCTTTATTGAGCGAACTAAGAGCTGCGTTAGGGAATTTATCTCAAACCACTTTAAGGATATATAAAATGGAAGCCATGGAATTAGTTAGAAAGGAACTGCATAATGCCTAAAGTTAATGTAAATATCACCGAAGATAACATTGCAGAGTGGGTACATTCGGTGGGGTACTTTTTGCCGCGTAGCAATAAGGAACTGGCGCGTTTTGAAAGACTTCACAATGGCCTTACACATGGACTGGACATTAATTCTGTTGATCCTATTGCGATTTTGAATGGTCAATGGCAACCCAAAGTGTTCATTTCGTTCAGTAGTGAAGGCTTAGATGAGGAAATATCCGAACTCCGGATGGCCGCCAGAAAGCACCAGGATATACCAGACGAGATCTTTAAGCAGATGAAAAACAACCAGGAAAAAGATGAGTCATCTGATAACACCGAAGATCAAGACTGAAACCCTGAAACTGACTAAGTATCTTAGCGACCAGTTCCATCAAAAAAACGAAACGGATTTGACCGCTATTTGTAGGGATGAAGGCATTAAGATCATTGTCGATAATTACAAGCACTATTTTGACGGAATGCTGGTTTGGGATGGCCACGCGTTCAATATACATCTTAACTCGGCTAAAGGCAATATTTTATCCAGTGCTCGCGGACGTTTTAGCCTCGCCCATGAATTGGGCCATTATTTTTTAGAAGCCCATAACTATCTGATCAGAAATGGTGAAATCAAACCTCATCCATCGAATATCGCGTTATTTCACCAGGATAAGATCGAAACGGAGGCGGATTATTTTGCCTCCTGCCTGTTAATGCCGAAGGAGCGTTTACGCAATTTTACAGGCGGCCGGAAATACTCTCTGGATATTGTTAAAGAGCTATCGGAATCGTTCAAAGTAAGCCTTACCGCAGCATTGATCAGGTTTGCAGAAGTCGGTACGCACGAAATTATGGTTGTTTTTTGCGAAAAAAACACCATCAAATGGTTTTGCAAAAGTAAAGATTTTCCGATGCTATCCCATAATTTCAAAGTTGGCGCACCACCGCCGTCGACCAGTGTGTTGGGCGAATCGTTTTTGAAATCTGATGCCCAGTATACGTCAGTTCAATCGATCGACCTGGAAGATTGGTTCTTCGACCGAAAGGGCGCGCCCACCAGTCAACTTTATGAACAATGTTTTTACTCAGATTTTTACGGTTATGCCATCAGTCTGGTGTGGTTTAAATAAAGCTTTATTTTTTGCCATGCTGATATTTATAAAACTTTCCTTGAGTGTTTATATTTTATTGGTGATAAATAAGTATTACTGTCTTAAAAATCCATCAACTCTTTCAAGGAAACCTCAAGCCCTTGAGCAAGTTCCACCAATGTATTAAAGCTCATATTAATATCCCCGTTTTCATATCGTACAATATCGCTATGATCTATATTGCATTTAGTCGCTAACTTTCTTAAGGATAAGTTTTTGTTTGTGCGCAAAGTTTTAAGATGGCGACCGAATTGAATTAAATAATCTTGGGTAGTTGGATTTGCCATCGCAGTTTGGAGCTGCGGAAAATTGTGGCTTTTTAGAATAAAAAGTGTTGGGTTTTAACCCACCATGCTTTAACTTTGAATGTAATACATTTTTAGAATGCGCGGAAAAAGGACTTTTTATAAAAACAGTATGAGCAAACAGGTTATTTGGGGAGCTGCGGTGCTTGGGCTTTGGTTATTAGTTTATCTTGTTGTGCACTATCTAAATAATTAAAACTCAAAGTCGAGGAGATCTTTAGGTTTTACACCGAGACCCTTTGCTAATTCAAGTATAGTGGATAATTGTATATTAACCCTGCCATTCTCAATTTTCGATATATTACTCTCATCTAAAGCACAATTTTTATCGACATCTCTAAGGGTATAACCTTTTTTTTCTCGGATTTTTTTGACATGAAGACCAAAGCTTGTCTTTATTTCGGAGTAGTCTTTCAAAATGGATTATTTAATAAATAAAGAGAATGAATTTTTCTTGATTTTTTACGGTTGAATTATACCGTAAATGAAAAATGTTTATTATATTTGATTTCAGATATTTTAAATGAGTTAATTGAAATTAATTAATTTGCGATTCTTCAGAAATTAGAAGCATTCGCACTTAAATTCTCGCCTTAGAAAACTGGTAATTTAATAGGGAGCGGGAGATGAGTGAGATGCTCACGTCATAGACGTGGGCTCACTTATCCGTTCCCAGGTTCTTACCAGTACCTCTAAGACGGAATAGGCTGAGTTCCACGTCTTATTTTTTCTACGTAAACCAGCTTACCAAATTACAGCAGAATGGAAGCGGTTATCATACAATACGATTTTAAGGCGTCATTAACTTTGAAAGAAGTTATGACAAAATTCTTTGGTGACAATACGCCAGAGAAAACGAAAATACTGTTCTGGAAATTTTTTCAGTGCTGGGTGACCCGTGACTGTCACATCAAATCGGAATTGTCCGATGAAGAAGTTGCCCTGTTCTTCGATCAGTTAATAGACCTGGTGGCCGCGGCTTATATAGTACACCAGGCGAACGGGGCTTCAACCAATGAGCAGGAGGGAAGTGTTCATCAATAGCTACCCTGTAC
>CBFGNU010000074.1:0-14482 GCA_965650195.1 uncultured Mucilaginibacter sp.
TTGTGATTAAACCAGCCTGTCTTTTACCACCAGCGTACCGGCAATAATATCATGCAGGCCCTGCTGCTTTTTATTGAAGAAAATGTACACATACCCTATGCAAAGGGTAAGCATAGAGAATATTTTAGCTAGGTTTCTGCCTGTGGAATGTGCAAGGGTTAAGCGGTTGCCTTCAAGGTCGCAAACGCGTATTTTAATCAGCTGTTTGCCGTAAGTACCCTGTTTGGCGCCGCACTCCATAATTATGTGGTAGATAAGGTTTGCCAGTGGTATAACTATCATAAACCCCGACACCGTCATTAATAAACGGATAAGCTGGCTTTTGATGAGCATTTCTGCAACAAATATAGTTATGGCACATACTGTTGAAACCAGGAGCAGATCAATTGCCGATGCGGTTAGTCGCTGGTCAAAACTACCATAGTATTGTATAAGCAAAGCCGCCTTGCTAAAACCAAATAGTTCTCTTAATTCAGCAATTTCATGCGCCTCTTTATAGTCGTCCATGGCATCCGTCTTAACAAAATCGGTTGGTTTTATTTTGCGCTCCTTCAATTCATCAATGGTGAACGGCCCTTCGGGCCTGCCATTAATAACGAGAATGTAGGAGTTTGAGGAGGATGCCATTATGGGCTAAAGTAATACTAATCTTTGATAATGTAAACCCGATATATGCTCTTGCTTTATTCCGGTGTGCGAGACGAAACAAACTAATCATTACCCAAATACCATGGCAAGTTCCTTATATTAGTACGATAAAACGCACAATCAAACAGGCGAGGAGCGAGCTGAATTATATATATTTTTAATCAAATCCTAACATATCCAATGAAACTAAAGCTGAGTACCTGGCAAACGGGGCTACTTTTTATTCCCCTTATAATCGGATTTCTTAGTATGATTTTCGCCGGCATCCAATGGACCAATTATAAATTGAGCTCGTCAGTAGTTAATCTACTCTTGACGTTAACCGAAATTCTTATTGTATCCTATCAGGCGTATCTAACAATAAATTTTCTCAATACAATTAAAGTTCCTTCACCTGTTTTCAGAACAAACACTTTAATTATACCTGTTGTATCGGCAGCTTATTTTTTTTACTTGCTTTACTGTGGCTTCGACCATATTATAATGTCAACACACGAAAAAATCAGAGGTCCGGTAAAGCTGGCTAATATGAATACATTTAGCCAGGCAGGTACGTTTTTTTTATATTACGCGATTCTTAACTTCTTCTTTATAAACAATAAAATAGTATCATACAAGCTAAAAGCGATACAGGATGCCGAGCAACGACAACGTCTGTCTGAAGAATTTCTGAGACCGTTAAAAAGCCTGGTGCGCATTTCTATATGGGTAATAGCATCGATGTTTGCAATTTCCCTTTTTGCCGACATTTTAAAATATTCGGTTTAACGGCAAAATAAACAAGAGTTACCCCTTCCCATTCAGCTTATCCTTAATAAACTGCCAGTCGGTCATCATTAAGCTCTCTGGCTGGCCCAATTTCTTCTCTGCTTTCTTAACGTATTTCTTAGCCTTGCGCAGTAAAAAATTATCCCTGGTTGGGGCAAAAGGGTTGCTGCTGGACTTAGTTTGCGTAAAAAGATGCAAAAATTTGCCGTCGGTATAAAAATCATAACCTAACTGGCCGGCTATAGCTTTTAGCGATGCCTGATTATAAAACGCCACATGCTGCCCGGTTTCAGTAGAAAAGTAGTGCCAGTCGTCAACCGATTTTACCCCTTCCGGCTGCAGTTCCGTACTGAAAAGCAGGTTGTAAGAGTAGTGAAGCATCTGCTTAATATCCTCCAGTGGGTTAGCAAGGTGCTCAAAGACCTCGAAAGCCGTTACCAGTTCAAATCGCTGGCCAGTTGGCAGGGTATTCAGATCAAAATATTCAGCAAATAAATTCTGACAGTATGGGTCGGTATGGTAAAAGTTAAAACCCTTATCGCGCATTAAGCGGGTAAATAAGCCGTAGCCGCCCGCATAGTCTAAAAACTGTCCCTTCTTGTTAAAAGACGAAACCAGCAATTTGCCGGTTCTTCCAGCAAGCTGCAGGTTGCGATACACCATGCCTACATCCAGTTTTGTTATGGCCGATGAGTAAGCATCCGCCAGCCAGTAGGGCTCCTCGGTCTGAATAAAGCCGGTATCGTCGCAACGATAATATTTTACATCATATTTATTTAGAACCCTTGCCGTAAATAATAAGGTGGTTTTTCCGCCGGTAAGCTTGCTTTGCATACGCTAAATATGCAAACTTTTTAATTATTAAATTTTACTTTTGGCTTTTCATGCCGAAAAATGACATCACTACCTATTATTTTTTTTCATAACGGTAACCCCGAGTATTTAAAATATAGCCTTAAACAAGCCAAACATTTTAACCCGGATGCCACCATTTATCTGCTGGGCGATAAGACAAATAACCGTTATCCATTTGTTACGCATATAAATGTTAAGCGTTTACAAAGTGATGCAGAAGCATTTACACGGATATATAAGCACCGGTCGCCCAACAGCGAAAACTACGAACTGAATTGCTTTTTGCGCTGGTTTTACATTAAGGCTTGTTGTAAACAGTATGGTATTGAAGGTTTTATTTATTTAGATTCTGATGTACTTGCGTTTCAGAATTTTACAGAACTAAGACCTTTTTTTGGCGATAGTACCATTGCTAACACCTGCGATTGGACGGGTATGCCGGCGGTAACTTATTTTAAAAATCACGAAGCCATTAGCAGTTTTTGCGATTTTTTGATAAATGCTTATACAGATCTATCAGCCATAAAAAAATTAGAAGAATGGTATGAGACCTTGCTGGTTGACCCGGAAACGCTGGGCGGAATATCAGACATGATATTGTTTCATTTCTATTTTCAGGCGCATCCTACTGAGACCCTTAAAATAGACTTGATCAATAACGAACTTGCGGTTGATATATCAATTAACCTTTCAGACGGCTACGAGCAACAAGACGGGTTGAAGAAAATATACTGGCAGCATGGCCTACCATATTGCAAAAACCTGGCTACGGGCAATATGGTGCGTTTTGTGAGCCTACATTACCAAGGCTATGCAAAAAACACAATGCGCGAGCATTATAAAGCGGGAGGTTATACCCTGCAACGTTTTTTAGAGCCTTACCAGTTAAAGTTAAAAATTAAAAAGATAAAGCAGTTTGTAAAAAACCTATTTAAAAACTAGTTGCAATTAGTTGCCTACCAGCTTTTTAAATGGGGAATTGTTGATGCCCACTACCATACCAAATGTTATGCCGTACGCCAGCATAAAAGTTATTAACTTAAATAAAAGGTATTGAGGTACTGTAAGGTCGTAAACATTTATATTGAAATGTATAAATATTTCGGGCAGTAAAAATATAAGCACCAGGTAATGTATAAGGTAAATACCGAAGGTAGTTTGCCGCGGTTTAAGGTAATTCACGGCCCGAAAGCTTTTGATCTTAAATAACAACATAAAACAGACCAGCGAGAACAGGATATTACTAATACGCAGGGTATTTACCGGATCGACACTTTTGCCGCTAAGCACGTCGATTTCAAAAACAGAAAGGCCGAAGGTCACTATCAACAACAACAGTAAAAGCGGGTATGATAAGCGTTCCGCAAAAATTTCCATAGCATCCTTGTGTTTTCGTATTTGCGCACCAAGCCATAAAAAGAAAACAAATCCTAATATGGCCGTGGTATGCTTAGGCGATATCCATTCTAAATGAATGTTGACCGCGTAAAACAACGAAAACAAACCCAACACTAAACCCAACAACCAAGAATACAGATGTTTACGAAAAATAAGCAAGATACTTATGCTTACTAAAAAGTTAATAATAAACCAGTAATTGCTGTACAGGTAAATGATCTTTATATTGTTGAGTATATTAGAAAGATTGAAATCGCCATTATGATAAATCCGCTCCTTTATACGCAGGGTAATTATCATACCTACTACATAAACAAACGTCCAGAATAACCACGGCCCAAAAGTGGTCGAAACGCGTCGTTTTAGGTACTGTGCCGGCGTGTAGTCAGTAAACTTTTCACCTATTAAAAATCCCGCCAACAAAAAAAATGAGATCGTTCCAAACTTGGCTATCTGTGTCAGCGTTATATAAGCCCAATACTTTGGCGTGCCATAAGTAAAGGTATATCCACCAGCGCCAATACTGTGCTCCGCCACTATTGCCATCATGGCAATGGAGCGTATGGCGTCAATAAAATCGTAATTTTTCTTAGCCGGAGCCTCGTTGATCAGATTATGCATAGATAGATGTGCAACAAATATAGGAGATATTTGTGCGAGCGGCCGAAAGACTTAATTGAAACAGACCTATAAGTCTGTATTAGAGGGAATAAAAAGCTTATCCAAGTCTTTATAAACTATCTGCGTACTAAAGCCGCTGTTAAAAGCCCGAGTGCTTAGGGCGCTTTGCTCATTATAAAAGCTTTTGTTATTAAGCAGCAAAATAATGTGCTGCGCAAATTGCTTAGCATCATCGGTAACCAGGCAACCATTCATTGTTTTATTAGGCAAGCCATCTACCCCGCGGGTATTGCATACCACCGGCAGGCCATATGCCAACGCTTCAACAACCTTTACCTTTATGCCAGTGCCGGTTAGCATTGGACAAAGCGCTATTTTGGATTGAGTGTACAGACTGTCCAGGTCATCAGCAAAAACTATTTGTTCTGCTTCCTCCTTGTCGCCTAAAATTTTATTGATACCGCCTACCATACATATCCTGATGTTTCTTGGCAGCAAAGGATAAACTTCATCAAAAAACCAGCGAGCTGACCTTTCATTATGCATGTTATTGCTGGCTACGTAGATCAGATCGTATATTTTTTCGGGCTGACTGCCGAGCTGCGCTTTTGGCTCCATCATCAGCGGCACCAGCCGCACATTAGTTTCACAGAACTGCCCAAATACATATTGTTCCTCACCTGATATGGCCCACACCTCGTCAAACTTATCGAGACGTTTTATTTCATCCTGAAAAGTAATGCCCAGGTTGAAGCTTTTACGATATTTAAACTGTGCTGTGATAAAATCGTGTGTATCAATATGAGTTTTTGCACCTTTTAAGAATTCTTTATTAGCTATCAGTTCGGCATAGTATATGTAACTGATGATAATATGGTCGTATTTATTCCCTTTCAGTACGTTCTCAAAAGCGCGTTTAAGGGTAAGCGTCATAAAAGTTGGAATGTCAGATCGCAACGGAAATGTGAACCAATAATAGATAAGGTCCCACAGTTTATATCGCAAAAAGTAAAATAGCGGATTAGTCTTACCCGGTTTGCGCGGCAGCAGGTAAACATTTTGCGCCAGGTTGTTACTTTTTATAAAGTGGACAGTTTCGGATGTGCTGCCCCTGTCAATTCCCTCGTATGGTAAAGTAGCAAAATCAACCTGTATCTTCCGTTCCTTAAAATATTTAAGCAATTCTAACGCACGCGTTTTATTACCCGCGTTTTGCTTAGCCACATCATCCGGAAAGAAGTACAGTACCTTTTTCATTTCACTAATTTATAGTTTCTGTACTCGCTAATGCGCCAGCCTGTAAGGTCCTCTATTTTTTGCAGTAGTCTACGCCTAAAAGTGGCTTTTTTATGCAGTTGCTTCAGGTCTACGTCCAGTTTCCAGTTGGTGGCATCAATACGCTTTTGCATAACTGCCGGATGTGTTCCTTTAAAGTGGATCAGCCTGTCAGCATTTTTGTAATCAAACTCATACGTCTCGGGCACGTGCTGCTCTATCCATGCGTCATCATGATAAAACTTGTTAAAGCTGCGCAGTTTGTGCTTTAATCCCGAGGGTGGCTTAACCCAGCCGTAGTGATAAATATAGGCATCTATCAGCTTAACATTTAACTTCCTATTATCGTTCCACCTAAAACCCTGCGCATCGCGGTAAGAGCGGATGCCTTTATTATTACGCACTATGCGTATCTCGCGACGGTACCAGCGGCGCGAATGCCCGTAATAATCGTACGAGCCATAAAAGTGCAGGTATTTAAAGAGCAAGCCTTCAATTTTAGGATCATTAAGGTTGTCTTGCATTTCTTTGCGTATCAACTCATGATACTTTTCGTGCACGCACTCGTCACCCTGAATATAAAAGGCCCAATCGGCATCTGCGGCAATGGCATCAAACGCTTTATCAGTTTCATGTGCAAAAACAGTCCCTCCTTCGCGCAAGCTTTCATCCCAAACGGTATTTATTATTTTTATTTTAGGCGAGTTGATGCTTTTTACCAAATCGGCAGTTTCATCATCACTATTGCCCAGCGCTACAACAAACTCATCGCAGAGCGGCAAAACCGAGGTAATAGCCTCAACAATAGGGTAATCGTTTTTTACTGCATTGCGTATAAAAGTGAATCCGGCAACCTTCATTTAAATTGTATGCGTTGTACCTTAAATAAAGTACTTATTTTGTGTACATATTATTTAAACAGCAAGCACCAAATATACATTGTCTGTTATAAATAATTTGAATAATAGCATAGTGAAAGAAAACCTTCCGGTAATATCCATCGTCATTGTAACCTTTAACGCTGCTGCAACCCTACAGGCTTGCCTGGACAGTATTTATAAGCAGCGTTACCTGGCTATAGAAATTGTAGTGATAGATGGCAACAGTACCGATGGAACGGTTAACATTATACAGCAAAATTCTGCGCGGTTAGGCTATTGGGTAAGCGAGAAGGACGCAGGTATTTATGATGCCATGAATAAAGGCATAAAGCATATAACCGGCGACTGGGTTTATTTTTTGGGTGCCGATGATGTATTGTTTGATGGCTTTAGCGACCTATGTGCCGAATTGAAAGACCATAACCTGATATATTACGGCCGGGTGATGACCTTGGGCGGGCCAACAATTCCGGCAGATGCATATGCCTTTGCTAAATATGGATTATGTCACCAGGCTATGATCTATCCTAAAGAGGTATTTAATGGCCGCGAATTCAATACCCGTTATAAAATATCAGCAGATTATGCTTTTAATATGGGCTTGTTTAACAGCGGGCAATTTACGTTTGAATTTAAAGATCATTTGGTAGCTAACTTTAACCAAACAGGTGTATCAAGCACATCAACGGATAAAGTTTTTGAGAACGACCGCGCCACTTTGGTGCGTAAATACTTTGGTTCGGGAATTTGGCTGCGCTTTTTGTTTTGGCGCTTTAAGCGAAGCCTGAAAGGTACCAAGCCCTAAGCCCCTAATACTTCTTGGTACAGCTGCATATATTGTTTCGCGGCATTCTCCCACGAAAATTTTGCGGCGTGTGCCGTTACGGCTTCCGCCCTGCTGTTTTCTACATAGTCCTGCAATCCCGTTTTAAAAACGTGCTGCATATGTTCAGGGTCAAAATTGTTAAAATAATAAGCGGCGTTACCGCCAACATCCGGCAGCGATGTGGCATTCGCTAAAAAAACAGGTTTGCCAAAATGCATGGCCTCTATAACCGGCAAACCAAAACCTTCGGCAATTGACGGAAAAACAAATGCCAGGCAATTTTTAAAATACCAGGCTTTGTCTTCATCGCTTACGGGGCCGGTTATAATAACACGGTCAGCACAACCAAATTTCTCGGCGGCTTCTAGTATCCGGGCTTTATGAGGTGTTTCAATGCCGGCTATTACCAGGTGCAGGTCATTGTTTTGCAGCAAGGCGGGAATATGATGAAACCCTTTTTGCGGCGATAGCAGACCGATGGTAAACAGAAAAGGCTTAACAGGTGCGTGTGCCGGTTGATACCCATCAGGTACCACCAGTTTATCTGCACCATTATATATAACGCACATTTTAGCAGCAGCTTCGGGGATTAAGCGTATCACGTCATCAGCAACAAACTTTGAAATAGCAACTATCCTATCACAATAACTTATAAATTTTCGCAGCTTGGCAACCCGCTTATTAACGTTTCTTTCTGATTTAAAAGCAAGGTGCACGTTGTTTACATCGTGAATGGTCATTATTTTTTTTCCGCTAACGCGATAGGGCCTTAAACGGCAGGTTTGATCAGTAAAATGAACAACATCAAACTGGCGACGGTGTGGGAAAAATAATCTGTGCAGCCTAAAAAGATGAATAATATTGACGCGCTTATTAAAATAAGTAGTTATCTTAAATAAATAATAAGTTAAATTGAATCTGTTGTTGTTCTGCTTCAGCAATGCATCGCCCAAGCCCTTGCCAAATGAATAATACCCTGAGTTGGGGTTCTTCATAGAATCAAACGTCACTAAAACGGATGGCTTCTTCATTATTTGCTTATCTTGCTGATAGGTGCAATTATAAAGTATATTAATTTATGTTGCGATAATTTTATTCATTTGCAGATACATGGCAGCAGAGCAAAAGACACCGGCAACACTTAGTTCCGACGATTTTAAAACCGTCGCCAGGGCGCTTACTGTTGTTGAGAACGACCTGCCGGGATGCTATGAGCTTTTAAAAAGCCTCCATATTAACAAATCATGTACAATAGTTGGCATAACCGGGCCGCCGGGGGCAGGTAAAAGTACTGTTGTAAACGAACTGATAAACCGCCTACTCGCCAATAGTAAAAAAATAGCTGTGCTCGCTATCGATCCAACTTCGCCATTTAATTTCGGCTCATTGCTAGGCGACAGGATCCGCATGGCAAGTCATTTTAATCATCCTGATGTTTTTATCCGTTCGCTGGCTACACGTGGCTCTTTGGGCGGGCTATCGGCAAAAACGATTGAAATGACAGATGTGCTTCGTGCGGCGGGTTTTGATTATGTTCTTGTGGAAACCGTTGGTGTCGGCCAGTCGGAAGTGGAGATAGCCGGGTTGGCTGATATTACTTTAGTGGTTTTGGTACCCGAAGCAGGTGACGAAGTGCAGAACATCAAATCAGGGCTGATGGAAATTGCTAATGCCTTTATCATCAATAAAGCCGACCGGCCCGATGCCGATCTGTTTGCCAACAACCTTAAAAAAATAATCCATCAAAAGCCGGGCGAAGAAATACCTGTATTTAAGACAGTAGGTACAACCGGCGCAGGTATTGCCGAGGTGGCTGATTTCATTTTATCCTCAGAACCCGGTAACAATACCCGCAAAGCGATGCTGCTGGCAGAGAAAGCTTACCGACTAATTCAACAAAAGCGAATGGCAGGGGTTGATAAGAGAAAATTGCAAAAGAACATTAGGGAAGCTTTAAATACTGACGACTTTAATTTGTATGCCTTCGTCGACGCTATAAAAACGTAGAGCCGCAAAATTTTGCGGCTCTACCAATATCAAAAAATCCGATCCCGATAGCTATCGGGACGAACATCCGAAATCAAGAATTCATTATCTCTTCGATCTCCTCCGCCTCTACCGGAATATCAGCCATAAGGTCAATATTACCGCCTTTGGTTATAAGAATATTATTTTCCAAACGAATACCCAATCCCTCTGCAGGAATATATATGCCGGGTTCGCAGGTAAGCAGATTACCTACTTCAAAAGATTTATAGCGGCTGGCAAAATCATGCACATCCAAACCTAAATGGTGCGATGTGCCATGCATAAAGTATTTTTTATAGGCAGGCAATTTCGGGTCCTGCTTTTCTACATCGTGTTTGGTCAATAACCCTAAGCCAATCAGTTCACTTGTCATTATTTTACCAACCTCGTCATGATACTCGCTCCAAACAGCACCCTCCACAATCATTTGAGTTGCTGCGCGCATAACACGTAAAACAGCATCGTACACCTGGCGCTGGCGTGGCGTAAAGCGACCGTTAACCGGTATTGACCGACTCATATCAGCATTATAGTTGCCGTATTCAGCACCAAAATCAAATAATATCACATCACCATCATTGCAAACCTGGTTATTGTCCACATAATGCAACACTATAGCATTTTTTCCGGACGCTATAATAGGGTTGTAAGCATGCCCGGTTGCCCGCTGTCTTATAAACTCGTGTATCACCTCTGCCTCTATCTCATACTCAGCAACGCCGGGCTTTACAAATTTAAGCACCCTTATAAAAGCATCGCGGGTAATGGCGCAGGCTTTTTTGGTCAATTGTATCTCCGGTTCTGATTTTATAACACGCAGATCACGCATAATAAGTGCCGACCGCTCATAATGATGCAAAGGATATTTTCTACGGAGGTCTTCAAGCATCCTTACGTCACGGTACGGAACGGTGTGCGCGTAGCGGTCGTTCTCGTTGGTATTGATATAAATATTTTCAGCGTAATTAATAATACTATGTAAAATATTATCAAAATCGCTTAACCAATAAATATTTTGTAATCCTGATGCCTGTCTTGCCTCCTCTTTGGTGTATTTGTGTCCCTCCCAAACTGCAATGTGTTCGCTGGTTTGTCTTAAAAAAAGTACTTCTTTGTATAGTGGATTAGGACAATCCGGAAAAAGCAACAATATACTTTGCTCCTGATCTATCCCCGATAAATAAAAAAAATCAGGGTTTTGCTTAAATAAAAACGCCTGATCGCCACTACGCGGGAATTCGTCGTTAGAATAAAAAAGCGCTACAGATAGCGGTTTTATTCGTGAAACGAAACTTTTTCTATTATTTGTAAATAAATTATTATCAACTGGAAGATATTTCATACGTATAATTAGAATGTGTACTATTTATACAACATTTTTCATTTATTTGTGTTATTATTTGTAATTTTTGGAACAGTATTTGGTAATCGTTTCAAACATAATTACTATTTTTGAAAAAAATCACAATTAAAAAATTGTTTAATCTTAAAACTTATGAACTATTCTACATTAAAAAAGACAGTCGCTTTCTCGTTTGCGTCGCTGTTGGTAGCGGGTGCTGTTAACGCCCAAACCACCGCAACCGGATCGACCACCTCGACTCCCAAATTGTTTGGCGGCCCGGGGCAGTACAGTACATGGTCTCTTGGCGTTAACGTCGGTGTAACCTCCCCTATGCTTTTCACAGGCGGTTCAAGCGACTTTAACGGTAACAAAGTTAATTTGGGTTACGGCCTTTCGTTAAGAAAACAACTGAGCCATGCTTTTTCTATTGAGGCAGCTGTTAGCGGCGGTAAAGTAGCCGGCGATGCAGGTAAAGCCCCGTTTGTTGGTGATGGCGTAACAGGCAACCGTTTTGTTAGCTTTTCTACTAACTTTATCCAGTACGGCTTAAATGGTATTATCAACATCGCTAACATCAACTTCCTGAAACGCGAAAATGCTATTCTTCTTTATGGTAAAGCCGGTTGGAACCTTATCAATTACAAACCTACAATGGTTGCTTACCAGCCGCCTCCAGGTACTCCTTTAAATCAGGAATATCCTAACCGCGTTAACGAACTGGTAATTCCGGTAGGTGTTGGTGTGAAATTTAAACTAAACGAAGTGTTAGCGTTAAACTTAGGTTACACCGAAAACTTTGTTGACGGTGATAATTTTGATGCTGTTCGCAGAAGCTATCCTACTAAAGACCGTTACTCATATGGTTACGGTGGTTTAGAGTACACCTTCGGTGGAAACGAAAAACCAAGCTTAGAGTTTACCAATCCTGTAGCTTTAATGTATGATGAATTGTACGATGCAGCTTTACGTCGTGAAGTTGAAGCTTTAAAAGGACGCGTTACCAATGTTGAAAACGCTGTTAACGACCTGAAAAAAGATTCTGACGGTGACGGTGTTGCAGATCAATTTGACAAATGCCCAGGTACTCCTGCAGGTACAACTCCTGTTGATGGTTCAGGTTGCCCTATCGTGTTCCCTAAACCAGAGCCTGTTGCTGCTGCTGCCGCTACAGCTGGTGCTGCTGCTTATAGCAATATTCAGTTTGAATTTGATAGCTCAGTATTAAGAACTTCTTCTTACCCTGTGCTTGACGCAACTTCTGCTGATCTGAGAACTTCTGGTTCTGCTGTTGAAGTACAAGGTTTTGCATCATCTGAAGGTACTGCTGCTCACAACTTGAAATTATCAAGAGACCGTGCTAACTCAGTAAAAACTTACTTAGTTAACTCTGGTGTTGCAGCAAGCAAAGTAACTGTTAAAGCTTTCGGCGAAACTCAGCCAATTGCTGATAACTCAACTGAAGAAGGACGTGTATTAAACCGTCGTGTTCAATTCAGAAAATAATATCTGATTCAGTTTAAAATATTAAGAAGGCTTTCCTTATCGGAAAGCCTTCTTTTTTTGCATAAAACTTCGCCTAAAAATATTGTAAATTTGCTTTTATGTATTTTTTTAGAAAAAAAGATCCCAACAGACCCAACAACATCAACCTCAAAATAATGCATATTATTAATGCAACAGCAATAATAATGTTCCTTGGCGGCATTGTATGGAAATTACTACAGTGGTTTGTACTAAAAAAATAATCCCAGCATTACCTTTATTTATTAAACATGAAAACCGTAGTCAACACAACCGACGCCCCACCACCGATAGGACCATATAGCCAGGCCATAATAGCCGGTAACCTTATATTTGTTTCAGGTCAAATACCTTTGCACCCGTTTACAAATGAGTTGGTTACCGATAATATAACATCGGCCACACATTTGGTGATGGAAAACATCGGCGCAATTTTGTCTGCCGCCGGCGCTGATTTTGATGATATAGTAAAAACTACCATATTTTTAAAGAACATGGCCGACTTTGCCGAAGTGAACGAAGTTTATGGTACTTACTTTACTGATAAATTCCCGGCGAGAGAAACCGTGCAAGCAGCTGCGCTGCCTAAGGGAGTTAGTGTAGAAATATCTGTTATAGCGGCAAAACCCTGATAGGCGCACATCTTGAACGGCCAGGCATTACAAACTCCTGTTGAGTATTTAAAAGGCGTTGGCGCTGCCCGCGCCGAAGTACTGAAAAAAGAACTGGCCATTTATACATTTGATGATCTGCTGAAGCATTTTCCCTTCAGGCATATAGACCGTACGAGGTTTTATAAAATAAAAGACATTAATGATGACCTGCCTTATGTGCAGGTGATAGCCAGATTGCTTCGTAAGGAAGTACTGGGAGAAAAACACACCAAGCGTTTGGTGGCCATAGTGCAAGATGACACCGGGATAATGGAACTGGTTTGGTTTCAGGGGATAAAATGGATAGATAAAGCGCTAATACCCGGCAAGGCCTATGTGTTGTTTGGCAAGCCAGGTTCCTTCAATGGTAAGGTGCAAATGTCGCATCCGGAAACGGACCTTTACTCGCCCGAAGTAATAAAACGCAAAGGCAATCTTACCTTACAACCGGTTTACAGCTCTACCGAAAAGCTAAAGCAATTTTCTTTAGATAGTAAGGGGCTGCAGAAATTAGTCGCCTCTGTACTTGAGCAACATGGCAATAGCCTAAGCGAAAACCTCCCGCTATATATCTTAAATCGGTTTAAACTGATGGGCCGGGCGGATGCTTATCGCAATATCCATTTTCCCGAAGACGCCGTTAAATTAGCAGAGGCCCAACATCGCCTTAAATTTGAAGAACTTTTTGTTTTGCAGTTAAAACTATTGCGCACCAAGCTGCTGCGGGTGCAAAAATTTAAAGGAAACATATTTGATAAGGTAGGTACTTATTTTAATGAGTTCTATCAGCATAAATTACCGTTTGAGCTAACCAATGCTCAAAAGCGGGTACTGAAAGAGATTCGACAGGATACCCAGCGCGGCGTACAAATGAATCGTTTGTTACAGGGCGATGTAGGCAGTGGTAAAACCATAGTGGCATTAATGAGCATGCTCATAGCTATTGACAATGGCTTCCAGGCCTGCATTATGGCTCCTACCGAGATATTGGCTAATCAGCATTATCAAACCATTAAGGGTGTTATTGGCGATGGTTTTTTGGAGATAGCATTGCTTACCGGCTCAACATCGCAAAAGGCCAGACGCGTATTGCATGAGCGGTTGGAAAGTGGCGAGCTTAAAATACTGATAGGTACACATGCCCTTATTGAGGATAAGGTACAATACAAAAATCTGGGCTTTGTAGTGATTGATGAGCAGCACAGATTTGGTGTGGAGCAGCGAGCCAAGCTGTGGCGTAAAAATAACATACCTCCGCATATCCTGGTGATGACTGCCACCCCTATCCCCCGTACATTGGCGATGACGCTTTATGGCGATCTGGATGTATCTGTTATTGATGAGCTGCCGGCCGGCCGTAAACCTATTGAAACCTTGCATTTTTACGAAAGCCAGCGCCTGCGCATGTTTGGCTTTATGAAACGGGAAATAGCCAAGGGACGACAGATATATGTGGTATATCCGCTAATAAAAGAGAGCGAAAAACTTGACCTTAAAAATCTGGAGGATGGCATAGAGATAATGAGACGCGAGTTTCCGCTGCCACAATATCACATCAGCATAGTGCATGGCAAACTGAAGGCGGCTGAAAAAGAGGCGGAGATGCAACGGTTCGTAAAGGGCCAAACACAAATAATGGTGGCTACTACGGTTATTGAGGTGG
>CBFGNU010000075.1:0-14401 GCA_965650195.1 uncultured Mucilaginibacter sp.
ACCTTCGCCCACCATTCCGGTAGCCTCTGTAATTATAACTTTAATACGTCTTGCTTGCGCCATCGCAGTTTAAATAATCTTACATATGCAGACGACCAACAAGATAAAACATTTTAAGTTTATAGATCAGGCTGCAATTTTTTTAACAAAAAAAGGGGCTGCTTTAAAAAAGCAGCCCCGCCCAGTGGATCAGTTAAATAAATTATTAGTAACCGGGATTTTGTTGAGTTTTCAGTTTTGGATTAACGTCAATAACCGACTGTGGTACAGGGTTCATGTACATTTTATCACTAAATACGTGAGGCTGGGCATTTGTGCCAAGGTCAACATATTCATATTTCCAAACCCCACTGTTGTTAGCAGGCACAGTATTGGTAATTTTCATACCATGAAGTTCAGCATTCAAAACAGTTTTAGCTATTTTCC
This sequence comes from uncultured Mucilaginibacter sp., assembly GCA_965650195.1. Taxonomy (GTDB): domain Bacteria; phylum Bacteroidota; class Bacteroidia; order Sphingobacteriales; family Sphingobacteriaceae; genus Mucilaginibacter. The sequence continues at coordinate 427 of CBFGNU010000075.1, forward strand.
AGCGCATGATGTCATAAAAACGTTTTGCTTCGAAAGCGAACTCTATACGACGTTGATCTCTGATCTCTTGACGCATTTCATCCTGAGTTAAACCAGCCGCAAGTGCCGGAAGATCTGTACCAGGACGTTGTCTGATTGCGTTAACAGCTGCATAAACAGATGCATCAGGACCAACAGCTTCGTTTTGAGCTTCAGCATATCCTAACAACACCTCGGCATAACGATAATAAACATAGTTTTGACCACTTTGGTTACCACCTTCTGGTGCCAGGTTGTTTAATTTCTTACGGAAATAGTAACCGGTATTTGTAACGTCAGTTGACCCAAAGTCGATCTCGTTTTTAGACGGATTTACTTTATCAATACGTGTGTAGATAATGTCTGTAGTAGGCATCCAATCTTGCTTGTACGAAGCACCGTCATACACAATAAAGTCGTAAAAACGTTTTTCACGGTTAACGTAAGGTTTTTGCGGATCATAACCTGAGGTTGGATCGGTTATGCGTTTACCGTTTGCCATTCTGTAATCATCAACCAACTCCTGAGTAGGGTTATAGTTACCCCAGGTGTGATATACACCTAAGATATAAACCGGGCCGCCGTATTGATCAACGTTGTTTTGCATTTGGCCACCGGCACCTGAAACTTGTTGCCTGTCCCAGATTACTTCAGAATTATACTCATTTTTTTCCCACCAAAACTCACTCATTTTAGGGAATAAGCTATACTGTGTATAAGTATCCATAAACTTTTTGAAAGTTGCAGCCGCAGTAGCCCAACGTGTAGGACTTGCTGTTGCAAAGTGTACAAAGTTGCTCGGATCTGCCAGTACATACGCGCCTGAGTTAAACAGCGGGCTTGCAGCATATAATTGCAGCCAACCCTTTACCATTAACGCGGCACCTAAAGTTGCACGGCCTGCATCAGTAGCACCGGCATTGTACTTAACAGCTAGTTTGTTGTTAGCTATAATGGCATCCATTTCGCTTACAATAAAGTTCAGGGTTTCTTCAAAAGTACTACGGGCGTAGTATATTTCAGAACCATCACTATTGTTAAGCGTCTTTGTTATAATTGGCAGGCCACCTACGTGTTGAAATAACATGCCATACCAGTAGGCTCTTAAAAATCTAGCCTCGTCAATGCGTTTTGCTGCCCAGCTGGCGCCAAAAACGCCGCCTTTATTTTCCTTCACCTTCTCCATAAACAAATTACATCTTCTTATACGCGTGTATGCGTTAGCCCAATGAGCATAAGAACCGTTAGTTTGTCCACCAGGAGCTCCCTGGCCATCACCTTGCGGTATTCCACCGTTAAAGGTCGGATCGCAAGTACCTTGTCTCCACGGATATGAGCGCCAGTAATTACCGCCGTCATTATCGTCAGTAAAGCTGTCTAAATAATCAGGCGTGTTGTGCATAGGGGCAAGCTGCCCGTAAACCGAATTTAAAAATATATCCGCGTTACCTTCTGATGCCCATTGAATATCCTCGCCGATGGCGTTTTTGTTAATATTTTCATTAAGATACTTCTTACATGAAAATGTTGTGGCTAACACCGTAACCAGGGCTATTTTTAATAAAAATCTTGTACTTCTCATTTCTTTTTTAATTTAATAGTCTATTAAAAAGTTGCGTTTAAACCAAAGGTCCACATTCTCTGTATTGGCCATAAAACATCTGAGTTAGTTCCTGATCCTGTTCCACCGGCTAATTCCGGATCAACAAAATCAAGCTTGCTGAATGTTAATAAGTTTTGGCCTGTTACGTAGAATCTAACTGACTTGATTTTAAGTGCTTTAACTACTAATGAAGGAACAGTATAACCTAAAGTAGCTGTTCTTAATCTTAAGTAGCTTGCATCCTTTACCCAGAAATCAGATCCTTGCGTATCATTAGAAAAAGGTGACGAAGCTGCGCGTGGGTACTTGGCATTCATATCGTTTTGAGGGGTCCAACGGTTGTTGAAGTACTCATAACCGGTGTTACTGCTGTTGTTACTGAACGGAACAGTTAAGAAACCTTGTGTACCAATAGCAGATTTTGCAGCACCCTGGAAGAATACGCTCAAATCAAAGCCTTTCCAGTTAGCTCCAAATGTAAAGCCGTAGGTAATTAGCGGGCTAGGATTGTAACCAATAAAGGTTTCGTCGTTAGCATCTATTTTACCATCAGGTACACCATTAGGGCCAGAAAGGTCGGCATATTTTATATTACCCGGTTTTAAAGTACCAAACTGAGCTATATTGTAGCCGTCAGTACCATTGATAACACCGTCGCCATTTTTGTCATCAGATAAGTGGAACAAACCTAAAGATTTGTAACCAAACTGTGCGTTATTTTGACGCCCTGATCTACGGCGGTTAGGGTTGTTATAAGTGGCCGCGCTCTCAAATATTTGTATGGTTTTGTTATTAGCATAGGTAAAGTTACCGTTTAAGCTAAGTTGCAAACCGTTTGCAAACCTGTGCTGTGTACCGGCGCTAATTTCTATACCACTACTTTCCATTGATGCAGCGTTAACCTGTGACAAACCTACACCATACTCTTGTGATACAGTTGTAGTTGGGTTAGCCAACATGTTAGAACGTTTTTGCTTGTACAATCCAACGTCTAAGTTCAGTTTTCCTTTGAATAATACAGCTTCAAAACCTACGTCAGTTTTCTCAGCAACTTCCCATGTAATAACAGGGTTAGGTTGGTTGTTCGGAGATGAACCTTGCACTGTAACACCGTTACCAAATGCATAAGCATTACCCTGTAAACCGTATGAGTTTTGATACTGGAATGCACTACCAGCTAGATTTCCTGTTTTACCCCATGAACCTCTTAGCTTTAAGTAATTTACCCAGCCAACATTCTTCATAAAATCTTCGTTGCTAAGTATCCAACCGGCAGAAAAAGCAGGGAAATACGCATATTGTTTACCCGGAGCGAAGTAATAGTGACCATCATAACGACCAGAAACCTCAAGGGTATATTTGTTGTCATAAGTATCGCTAACACGGTAAACATAACCAACCTGGCTGGAGGTGTTTGAGTTACCACCTATGCTATAGTCAAGTTTGTTTGAGCTACCAAAGCTAAACTCATCCGCATCTAACGCGTAGTTGTTAATACGTGCGTTAAATTGGTTGCCTTTAGTATTTCTGGCTTCCGCTACAACCAAACCGGTTACTTCGTGCTTGCCAAAAGTGCCATGATAGTTCAAGTAACCCTGGTAAGTAAAGTTTTGGGCGCGGTCATAGTTTTCCTGCAAATAAGTGTAGTTAACTAAACCTTCAGATGTTGATGCTGCCTTGCTGTAAACGTAAGGTGTAACATTTAAATTTACGGTGTAGTATGTAAATGGTTTGTGGTATGCCTTACGGTACCAGTTGTTAGGGTCATAACTAACAACACCTTTAATACTTAAACCTTTTATAGGCAGTTTTTGATCAATACTGGCCGTCATAAACTGCTGGTTATAGTAACTTCTTGAGTAACCACCAGAATTTAGCGTAGAAAGAGGACTTAAACCGTTAGAAGCGCCATACAATCCATTGCTGAATCTATAAGGATCCATTGGAATATACTTATACGTTGAACGCAAAAGGTTTTGCGGGCCGTGACCAGGGTCAAGACCACGATCCACTTCGGCTGATCCACTTAAAGACATTTGGAAGGTTGTGGTATTTGTAACCTTAGCCTCTAAGTTCATGTTGTATGAGTAACGGGTATAGTCAATCTGCGGGAACATACCGTTTTGGTTAAAGAAACCTAAGTTGGTATAATACTTAATTCTATCGCTACCACCACTTACCTGTACGTTATGGCTTTGTTGCGGCGCATCTTTTTTAATGATATCGCCAGGAGTGTTAACTGGATAACGGTCAGGATCTGTCTTGTTCCTGGCAGCCCAGTTATCGATCTTATCAGCAGAATGGATAATTGCACCTCCACCATTTATCGACGCCTCGTTAACTAAACGCATATAATCCTCTACCTTCAAAACATCAGGAAGGTAAGTAGGGTTTTGTATACCATACCATGAGTTTAATGAAATAGTTGGAGCGCCTGTTTTACCTTGCTTGGTAGTAATTAAAATTACACCATTTGCACCACCTAAACCGTAGGGAGCGGTGGCAGCCGCATCTTTAAGCACGGTTACAGTTTCAATGGCGTTAGGGTCAACCTGGTTAATGTTGTTACGACGAACGTTATCAACAATAATCAACGGGCTGTTATCGCCAATGGTATTAACACCACGAATTTGCAGTGAGCTATTACCATTGCTACCAGGCTGGCCACCGTTTGACTGACGACCAACAACACCGGTAACCCTACCTAAAATTGAATTGGTAATGTTAGGAACAGGTGCTTGTATTAATTCCGCACCTTTAACACTGCTAATGGCACCGGTTACCGAAGCACGTTTTTGCGTACCGTAACCTACAACCACAACCTCATTTAAGGTAGCATTTTCTTCTACCAATGAAGCATTAATAGAAGATTGTGTGCCTACAGGGAACTCCTGTGTAACAAAGCCTACATAACGTATCACCACAACAGAGCTTCTGTCGGCAACGTTGATGGTATAGTTACCATCACCGTCAGTAACTACAGCGTTTGTTGGATTAGATTTTTCAAACACTGTAACACCCGGCATAGGCTGGCCTTTATTGTCTGTAACTTTACCTTTAACAGGTACAGCAATTGCAATCGGTTTTGTTATTAAAACCAGGTTTGCGTTTACTTTAAAACTAAGGTTGCTATTAGCAAGTACATCCGACACAACTTCGTTAATAGAAGCGTCAGTAGCATTCAGGTTAACTTTACTGTCAAATCCTGCAAGCACCGCGTCACTGTAAAGGAAACGATAATCCGATTGTTTTGCAATTTCTTTTAGAGCAGCTTTAAGGGATACATTATGCAATTTGATGTTGATTTTATCCTGGCTGTAGCCTTTTGAAAAGCTCTGAAGTGAAGAAATTATGACAAGCAGCAAGATACATTTTGACATAATAAGAAACTTTAATATGCGTTTATTTCGCACCCGTAGGGCGTCGGAAATATTTTTTTTCATAATTTTGTTTTGGTTGGTTTTTAACTATGTTCTCTTTTACTATAATAGTTAAGACAGCTGCTATTTTGCGGGGGGTGCGCCAACACCTTCCGCTTTTTTTTGCAGTATCCTATGAGGGGTAGGTAAGCTTTTTTATCTCATATATCTCTCCTTATAATTATGTTTTAAGTATAATTGGTTCAAATTATTTGTAAATGGTTATTTGATTATTTGGTTCAGTTTTATATTTAAATTGGCCGCTGCCTGTGTACTGCAAAGATTTTATTGCGTCGTTAAGCGTTTCTTCCTTAAAAATTCCCGAAAACACCAATGATTTTACGGACTCGTCCTGAAAATTAATAGTGACGTTGTAGTAACGCTCCATACGTGCCGCAATATCTTCAAGGGTTTCTGATTCAAAGGCAAGTTTCTTTTCTATCCATTGTGCTTCAACGGGCAGCGGATCTTGGTCTTTATAATGAATATTACTTAATGTGATAAGAGGAATAGGCGCGGTTCTGCCTTTCTCAACCAGGCTAACGGTGGCTGGTGATTCTATTTGCAAGTTGCTGTTACGCACCGTTATTTTCTCGCTGGGCTTTAAAATTATCTTCTTATCCGGATTATTTACCAGGGTAACTTCAATTGAACCATGCACCAAAGCCGCTTCTGATTTTTTTTCATTAGCGAATGCCCGGACATTAAACGCGGTACCCAGCACTCTTAAATGCATTGACGCCGTATTAACAACAAATGGATGTTTACGGTCTTTAACAACATCGAAAAAAGCTTCGCCCACAAGCGTTACTTCTCTAAGTTTAACGCCAAAGTTTTTTGAGGGAGTAAGCGTGCTCTTAGCGTTAAGCCATACTGTTGAGCCATCAGGAAGTATTATTTTTTTTGGTGATCCTGTGGATGCAACTATTGTCTTCGGAAACAAGTCATAACCGATAATATTACCGGTTATTAAAGCTAATGCTGCTGTAAAAGCCACTAAAACAGAAGCTGCTGCAAGCCAAAAATATTTACGTTTATTGCTTCGCTTTAAGGGTACTACCTTCAGTTTGGGATCTAATTTGCTTTTAAATTGCTCCCAACGTTCATTAATTTCCTCGTCTGATTTATGGGTAGATTCAATATTAAACGTAAGCAGCATTTGCTCAAGTTCGTCAATGGTATGGCCACTATCGCCACTATTGGCAATAAGGCCTTGCAACTCTTCCAGTTCTTGCAAAGTAGCTTCACCTGAAACCTTTTTACCGATCAATATCCAAATGCGATTAGCAACCATTGTTGTAAGGATGCATTTCTGCAGGGCTTACCCTAGTGAAAAAAAATATTTATAAATTTTTTGTTACAGAGCGCCATCAGGCATGTGTGTCTTACACTACAACGATGTAGTGGGGCTCAGTTAAATATGATGGATTTGAAAGCGGCCTGTGTTACCGGTTTTTTATTACTCGAAATATTTTCGCTGATCCTTTTCAGCGCGTTACCCATATGATATTCCACATTCTTAACGCTTACATTTAAAATCTCGGCTACTTCTTTATATTTCAAACCATCCTCCTTCACCAGTTTAAACACTTGTTTACACTGCGGTGATAACTCTGCAATCGATTGATTTATTATAGCCAACAACTCAAGCGACATCATTTCCTCCTGCATAGTGGGGGTGGTATCCTGAATATCAAAATCTTCATCAATGCGGATGTAGCTAATTTTGCCGAGTTTACTTAACTGCCGTAATGACGCATTTTTTACAGATACATATAGATAAACGGTGAAATTGTTAACGTGGGCAAGGTTTTTTCTTTTTTGCCAAACATTAAGCATTACATCATCATAAACTTCATTTGCTATTTCTTCGGATTTTACAACGGACAGCGCAAGCCTGAACAAACGACTATAGTATCCTTTGTAAATTTTTTCAAAGGCACTTTGATCGTCTTCAAAGACAACTTTTTGTATTGCTTCCTGTAGATCCTGAATTATCATAATACAAAATTCCTACGAGGAAACTACGTGAGAGGTACCACGGAACAGCCTTAAGGAGTAATTTTATAATTGGTTATTATTCGAAATTAGATAATTATATCTTACAAACAATAAACTTTTTTTTTATTTTTTGTAAGACCCCATAAAAATAGTTTGTAAAATGTTTGTACCCAACTGTAAAATAGCTTAATGATTTGGGGTAAAATGACTTATTAGCAAGGGCTAATTAATTAAAAAGTAGAAGTATGACAAATAGTAAAGGGGCCCGAAAGCCCCTTTACACCCGATTATACTAAAATGGACCCGTAACATGGAGATGCCCGGGCCAACCTCAGCTTTGCTATTTTGCCAAAGTAAATTGAGGCAGATTGATTTTCTTTCCGCCGTCCATTGCAGACTCATGCGCAAGTATGCCCACACAGGTTATATTGGCAGACTGCCTTGCATTCGGGAAAGGTTCGCGTTTATTAACCAATGCCGATAAAAACTCATTGACTAAATGCGGATGCGAGCCGCCATGACCTGATCCTTGTATAAATGAAAGATGTTGATTGCTATCTGCATCATAAACTCCGCCTGTAGTAAAAGATTGTATTTCTGCAGGTAACAAATGTGCGTAATCTGGTATAGTTACTTTTTCAGGCACTTCGCCTGTGTGAATAACCGAAGGCTCGTGCTCAACCAGCGTCCATTCAAATGTTTTCTTTGATCCATATACGTCAAAGCTTTCACGATACTGACGTGCTGTATTAAATAACGAGCGCGTTACTTCTGCTGCCAGGTCTGAGTCTTTAAACTTAATATGACAGCTTTCAATAGCAAATGGCGATCCGTATTTCGGTATCAAATTCGCGTCAATTGTACCCGAACCATAACATGATACATATTCTGCATCAGCTCCGGCCAATGCCACCACCGGGCCAACGCAATGTGTTGCGTAATGCATCGGCGGCAAGCCTTCCCAGTAACCCGGCCAACCGGCCATTTCCTGTTGGTGCGATGCGCGTAAAAACTGTAGTTTACCTAACTCGCCTTTCTCATACAGTTCCTTAACAAACAAAAACTCGCGGCTATACACTACCGTTTCCATCATTATATAGGTAAGGCCGGTTTCTTCAACCGCTTCAACTATTTGGCGACATTCTTCAACGGTAGTAGCCATAGGGACTGTACAAGCAACGTGTTTACCTGCGCGCAGTGCTTTTATTGATTGCTCGGCGTGGTTTTGAATGGGCGTGTTAATATGTACGGCGTCAACTTCAGGGTCAAGTAACAACTCATCATAGTTGGTATAGCGCTTTTCAATACCAAAAGCATCGCCAACCTCGTTCAGCTTTTTCTCATCGCGCTGACAAATGGCATACATGTTGGCGCTTTTATGACGCTGATAAATTGGTATAAACTCGGCCCCGAAACCCAGACCCACTATGGCAATGTTAATTGTTTTGTTCTGCATAAATTTTTATAAACTATATTGTTGAATTCTAACCGGCTCTATGGCCCATTTCTTTAAAAAAGCCAGTCCATCAATGGCAAACTTATCCTGACTCTCGGCCAAAGGATGCCATATGCACACCGCTTGTGCCAGTTCTTTGTTATTGGGTGTAAAGCTTTCTATTGAGATGGCTCCTGTATAACCAATTTCCTCAAGTGCCGTTCTATAGGCCCCCCAGTTAGTTTGACCGGTGCCTGGTGTGCCGCGATAATTATCTGCCACCTGTACATGTAACAACTTATCGCCGGCAAGCTTTATGGCAGCTTCTAAACTTGGCTCCTCAATATTCATATGGAAACCATCCAAAAGTATTTTAGCTGCCGGATGGTTAATATCTCCTATCAATCTTACCACATCTTCACAGGTATTTACCAGATCAGATTCAAAGCGGTTAAGTGGTTCAATCGCTATTTCCAAACCCCTTTCAGTAGCCATTTGGCATACTATTCGCAGATTTTTAACGGCCAGATCCCATTCTTGTTGCCTAAGTTCGGGTGGCAACATGCGCGCCTTGCCCACTGCTGAATACATTGGTCCGGCAAAAAACTTAACATCCCATAAAACACAAAGATCCATGCAGGCGGCAATGTATTTGAAACAATTCTCGTGTACGGCCGGGTCTTCATTGGTTAAATCACGTGTCGGACCAAAAGCACCGCAAACAAGGGCTTTAAGTCCATAATGCTTAAGCGCGGCTTTTACCTCGTTACCATCCACCAGGTCCGGATCTTCCAAGGCTATCTCAACCAGATCATAACCCATTCCGGCTATTTTTGAGAATAACTCGTCAACAGAGGAGGTTTGAAACGGCGAGGTCCACAACCAGGTACTTACACCAAATTTTATATTTAAAGGCATACGTTTAAATCTTAATGATATCCTCTTCTTGTCTTTTCAAAGTAATTGCCTTATACCCACCTTTTGAACGGAAATATAATATCAGTCCCACAAAACTCACAAACATCACAATAGGGAAGATCAGTACGTTTTTCAAAGCCTCTTTCTTGGCCCCTTCCTTTACAGTTTTAACTACCGCCTGTTCATCTGAACCGGCCTGAGCAAGTTTAGCTTGGTCTAATCCTTCGTAATCACCGAAAACGCTGGTTTTCTTTTCAGTTACATAGGTAGAGTGAATAGCTGTATTATTAGCAGCATCGTATTTAGCAATGTTCTGATCAATCGATTTATCCTGAATAAAGCCTAAAACACCTGCACCGATAACGCCGGCGGCTATCATACCCAACCCGCCCGTTATATTCAGCGTTAATGCGCCGCCTTTAGGGAAACGCTCCGACACCATGCCCAACATAGCCGGCCAAAAAAATGACTTTGCTAAACCGTAAATAGTAGCTGCAACCAATACCATTACACCTGCTGAAACTGACAAAAGGTATAAACCTACTATAGCAATAGCTGAACATATGGCTAACAGACCCGGAGACGATGTCATATGTGAAATAGGGCCTGCAAAGAATCTCAAAACAAACATAATAAGAGAGGTGTAAACAAGGATCCACCCCGCCTGTATGCCAATCTTTTCAGTTTCAGGCGTCATTAAATCACTTATCCAACTGTCTGTACCCAGTTCGGTTATGGCCAATGGTATCATTATCAGCAAAAAGATAACAAACAAAGGCTGCCCCAAACTACGTGTGTATAAACCAAATCCCGCGGTAATTAAAAGGGTAACAACAATGCTAATAATAGTCGACCAGCCAAATACGGCCCCTAACTGAAAAACAATTAAAGCGGAAATGATAAGTGCACCCAAAGCGCCAACTTCCTGCAGCATTTCTTTGTAGGATACACCTGCCTGTACACGTTCATTAAGCGGGAACTTACAAGACAAGGTCATAACGGCGTAAATAACTGCCGGTATAAATATCAAACCTATTTTATATTCCCAGCCTGTGCTTTCGCCTAACAACAAAGCCATTATACCGCCCAGCACTAAGCCCCCGGCCCAACCAGCATGCAGGCGGCTCAGCCATTTTACTTTATCATTGGGGAACATGGTAGCAACAACCGGATTGGCGACTGCTTCTACAGTACCGTTGCCTATGGCCACAATGAATGTACCGGCATAAAGCATCCAGTAACCTGTTGCAAAAATGGTGATTATAGCAGAGGTAACGTGGCATAGAACGCCAAATATCATGGCGGTTTTATACCCGATTTTATCAATAATTAAACTGAACAGTACGATACTTATAGCAAAGGGCCACAAACCCACGCCCGATAGTTCGCCCATTTGGGTTTGTGTTAAATTGAAATCGTGCCCCCATTGTGGCAGAATGATAGCGCGCAATATAAAGCCGAAAGCCGTAGTAACTATGGCGATGAAACATGCGTAAAATAATTTCATATCAGGCTTAACAGCCGGAGTTGCGGTTGCTGAAGTGTTTGTTTGAGCTGCCATTTAATTAGAAGGTTAAAAGCCTGTCAGCTAAGCTATTTAGCCGACAGGTCTGTGAATAAGATCAGATATTATCTCGGGCCACCGGGGCCACCAGGAGTTACCGTAAGCACACCATTCATTATTCGCCAGTGACCCGGGAAAGAACAGATGAATGGATAATCTCCTGCCTCTGCCGGAACCCTGAATCTAATCTTTACAGTTTCGTTCGGATTGATCAGCTTGGTGGAGAATAACACCTCCGGTATCTTAGGAACATAATTCATTTCAATTCCTTTCGGATCCTGCGCCAGCTTATCAGCCGCGGCACCTACCTTTTCAAGGGTGCCCTTTTGCAGTATCAGCAGGTTATGTTGCATAAAATCGGGATTAGTGAACTCAATTTCGATAACACTGCCTGCTCTTGCTGTAAGTACCTTAGTGTCAAATTTCATTTCGTTCTGTATAACACCGACCTTAACAGTTGTAACCAACCTTGCAGGTGTACGTGCAAGTGCTTCCTGCTCTACGTTTTCTTTGTTTTTAGCAAGAATACCCTCAGCTGCTCCTTTTACATGCTTAACTATGCCGGCTTCTATTGCCAGGCTTATCCATTTGTCTTTAGCATTTATTGGATCTTTTTGAGCGGCTAATAATAGTGTGCCAATCTCGTCAGACTGTGGCATATCAGCCAGTGCCAATATTACATCCTTACGGGTATTTAGGTCGGCATCGTTAATAAGACCTGCGCCCAATAATGCTTTTGAAGTTCTTGCTGTTGGAGGTAAAACCTGTGCCGCAGCTTTACGCACACCAGCGGCCGGATGCTTCAAAGCACCTTCTGCAACTGTTAATGCCTCCGCATTAGATCCGTCTAACAAACCTAAACCGTGCAAGGTCCATAAAGCATGGATAGCTGTTGGGTTTAAGCCTATCTCGTCAAGTTTTGTATCACGTATCAACCCAAAAAGTTGCGGTGCAATAGCTTTGTTGCCCGACTCAACAATTAAACGTTGAGCGGTCATACGCCAAAACATATTGTCGCTTTGTAAACCTTTTATCAGATCTGCCGGGTTGCTTTTATCTAATTTTTTTATGTCTGATGGTTTAGCACCGTCATAAACTATGCGGTAGATACGGCCGTGGGTACGGTCGCGCAGTGGGTTTACGTAAGCGTTACCCTTACCATTCTCGAAACCTTTTGGCACAGGGTTGTGCTGGATAATGAAGTTATACCAGTCTGCCACCCAAAGAGCGCCATCAGGGCCAACCTCTGAATGTACAGGAGCCATCCACTCGTCGGCGCTGGCTAATAAACTCCAGCCGTCTTTCTCTTTAAAACCCGAACCATCTTTTTCCATTATTGAGCGGTGAATAACACGGGCAGTAGGTTCATTTACAAAGGCTATACGATTCCAATACTCTTTAGGGAAGTTACGCGCGGTATATAGGTTATGGCCCGCCGCTGCTGTAAAGCCGTCAAACACGTCAACCTGGCGCAGGTTTTTAGTAACGGCATGTACGCCATAATGGCCATCAATTTTTAATATAGATGTAGCTGCAGGCAAGCCTGTAGTAGCTAAATAGCGTTGAGGTATACCCAGGTAATCACTATGGGAGTTGTTAGCGGTTGAATAAAACACATCATTATTTTCTGAGAAACCAAGGCCCCAGGTGTTATTGCTTAGGTTACCCATATGCTCCATCCATTTGCCATCAGGTGCAAAGCGGTAGGCAGCATTGCTTATTCTCATTTGCTTACCACCTACAGTGCCGTTAAAGCCGGAATAACCTACAGTACCCCAAATGGCGTTATCAAAGCCATAATGTAAGCTTGACGCAACCGCATGCGTATCATTAAAGCCCCATCCTGTTATAATGGTCTCTCTAACGTCAGCCTTGTCATCGCCATTAGTGTCTTTTAAAAATATAGTATTAGGTGCCTGCGCTATTATTACGCCCCCATTTGCAAATACTATGCTTGTAGGTAAATTAAAATGATCGGCAAAAATAGTGAACTTATCAGCCTTGCCGTCGCCGTTGGTGTCTTCGCAAATCTTAATACGGTCAGCACCCTGATCTTTATTTTCTAATACGGTGTTAGGATAATCAACCGTTTCAACTATCCATAAGCGGCCTTTTTCGTCCCATGCCATAGCAATAGGCTTTTCAATTTGAGGCTCCTGGGCAAACAGCTGCATTTTAAAACCTACCGGTATTTGGGTTAACAGCTGAGATTCTTCCGGAGATAATACACCCTGTAATTTTGGTGCCGGATCGCGTTTCTCATAGTTAGGAATATCTGCTATAGTATAAGTAGGTTGCGGTTTTTTCAATTTAGCTAACTCTTTAGCTGCGTCTTTACCAACAGCCCACAAAATACCGTTGTAAACCAATTGCTTAAAACCCGGGTTATTAAAAGTTTTCTCATCATGACCATAGGCGGTATAAAACACGCGGCCTTTGCCGTAAGTATTTGTCCAGGTATAAGGCTCATGGTGATCGCCTTCCACACGCTCAGATAGAACATGAATTGCCGGGTTTATTTTGGTGTGAACATAGGTCTCATCAAAAGTGGTAAATGGAGCCATGTCTTTCATTATCTGATGCTTCTGGTCAACAATCACCATCGGGAAATCGGCTGTTTTGTGCGACTGGAACTGGCCCCCAATTAACTTAACCACCTCATCATTATTACGGAAGCAGAACGATGCTGAGTGCAATGGAATAAATCCTTTACCGCTTTTCACAAACGACAGCAATGCTTCAGCTTGCGAGTCTGTTATTCGATCGTAATTGGCATACACTATCAAACCGTCATACTTTGTTAGTGTGGGAGTGTTTAAGTCGTTAACATCAGTTGTATAGGTGATGTTAATACCACTTTTGAAATACTCCTTAGAAAGGATCTCGGCAAGCTTCTCGGAGTCGTGATTCTTGGGTGTGTGACCCAAAAATAAAAGCTCCAACCTATGCGGTGGCTCGCTTTTTATGAACGTACCTTTAAAACTGATCAATGCCACCAGGCAGATCACAGCAATTGC
>CBFGNU010000076.1:0-14262 GCA_965650195.1 uncultured Mucilaginibacter sp.
GCTGCCTAATGTACTGCTGCTAAAAATAGCGACAAAGCCACCGGTAATTATGATTAGGGGAGAGTCGCAGGGAAACTTAAACGGCCTTTTGCAAGGCAAGTTAGAGTAGAATACTTGTTACCTTTCTATTCCTCCAACTTAAAGGCAATTGTAACCTCGGCACCTTTATCTATACCATCGCTTTTTATATCAAACTCACCGGCATGGCTTTCAATAATAGAGCGACAACTATACAAGCCAAGTCCGGTGCCGTTGCTTTTGGTGGTAAAGCCCCGTTCAAAAAGATGCGCCCCCGTTTCGGCTGAAAACCCCTTGCCGTTGTCTTTAACTTTTAACTCAATTAAGGCAGAGGTAGCCAGCAGCGATATGGTAATGTCCCTTTCTTCAGTTTCCATATCAATGGCCTCCACACTGTTTTTCAACACGTTCAATATAACCTGCATCAATTTGGTGTGATCGCCTTTTATAATGAAGGTGCCGGGCGCAATATTAGCGTGCAGCCTTATGCGTTTCTTTTCTAATGATGCCAGTAACATGGCCCGGCAATCGCTGATTATATTGACCAGATTTACAGGCTTACGTTGATGCGTACCTTCACGGCCTGCCACAAATTGCCGCTGAATATTCAATATTTCCTGAATGTGACCGGTAATATTAAGCAGCTCGTTTACCGAGGTTGACAGCTCGGCATTCCCTTCTGTTTGTGTTTTGGCTATCCCTTCGGTAAGGGCAAGTAAAGCGTTGGCCTTGTCTGCACCTAAAGCGTTTGCAAGCACGCTTTGCTGCGCGTTAATAAAAAGCGACAGATTGGTTATGGCTTTAAGATTGCCTTTTTCTAATATCCGGTTAATACGGTTAAGGTAGGCCCCAAAGCCTACAAGCGCGTTGCCTATATCATGCAGTATTTCTGATGCGATCTCAAATTTGCCCTGTGCAATTGCCTTTTCTGTTTCCTGCTCCTTTTGTAGCGTAAGCTGTTCATTGAGATACTTTAGCTCCTCTGCCTGGCTGCTAAGTTCCCCGTTAAGTTTCTCTAGCGAGTCCTCGTATTCCTTCCGGCGGGTAATATTATGTCCTATTCCTAATATATGGCTTGTTTTGCCGTTTGCATCCTGCACGGGCATTTTTGTAGTTAGCAGCCATTGCTGCCTGCCTTCGGCATCAAAAAAAAACTCCTCTTTATTAACAATAGCCTGGCCGGTGTTAATGATATCCATATCATCCTGGTAACACCGTTCGCCTATACTACCCTCTAACAGTTCAAGGTCGGTTTTGCCTATTACATCCTCTTCGTTTACTAATCCCAACGATGCAACATCGGCGTGGTTGGCAATTATCTTCCGCCCCCGGTCATCTTTTACGTAAATAACATCGGGCAAACTATCTATCAGGGTGCGCAACAGCGCGCTTTCTACCTGGCTTGCATTTATTTCTTGTTTCATATCCGGTTGTTGAAATTCTGGCGGCCATGCCGCTTACAAAGGCAGGGTTAGGGTAAATAACGCTCCCGGATCATTCTTAACCTCAATACTGCCGCCATGTGCAACTACGTATTGTTTAACTATAGCCAGGCCCAAACCTGTGCCCTGATTCTTCTGCTTTGTAACAAATGGTTCAAAAAGCGTCCGCTGAATTTCTGAAGGGATACCCGGGCCGTTATCCTGCACCGTTATAACTATCTCCTTGCCAATAACCTGGGCACTCAGCTTTATCCATGCGCCCGCAACTTTTTGATCATGCAATACATCAATCGCGTTAGCAGTCAAGTTACTAAACACGCGGCGTAATTTACTTTCATCGCCTTGTACCATAAGGCCATCGGCAACATCAACCTGTATACTTATCTCGTTTATACCGGGGCGGCCTTCGTTCATTACCACTGCATCATTTACGATCTTACTTAACGGAATAGCCGACTTTTTTACCGGTTCGTTTCTAATGAAATCTAAAAAGTCATCAAATATTTCTGATGCTTGCTCGGCACATTGGTCTATCAAACCTATCCACTGGCTTTCTATTCCATCGCGGCGAATCAGATCAGTAAGCAGTTTAATGCTTTTTATAGGCGACCGCAGATCGTGCATTACCATGCCTATCACCTGCCCTACAGCAGAAAGCTTTTCATTTTGTAGGAGCTTTTCATTTAATTCGGCGTTGCGTATGGCTTGCGCGGCGTTTTGAATAAAAAGCTTCAGCAGATACATTTTTTCGATCTTAAGCTTTTCCTGTTTCTTCAGAATGGCAAACACAGTATAGTTGTCCATCCTTGCTAAAAACAACTCGTCTATTTGTACAACCTCATCTTCCTTTATGTTTAAGTTCTTTACTCTTGATACCAATTCATCGGTATTAATTTCATTGTCGAGTGCTCCTATTGAAAGAATCTTTTCATAACTGAAATCGTTATGCAGTTTGCCAATCAATGCCAGGTCGGTATCAACAAAACCGGCAAGCTGGTCAAGAATATTTTTTAACAGCGAGTTAAGTTGATTCTTATTAAGACCGATAGTAGAAATAGATTCTATCAATTTTTCCAGGTTGCGGAGCTTGTTATAATCTGTTACCGCTTTGGTTGCAATCTGTATGATCTCTTCGGGGGCATAGGGTTTGCAATGGTAGCCTACGTTTTGTCCGGCCTGCTCAACTATCTCATCAATAGAGCGGTCGCTATAAGCTGTAATAAAGATGATCTCCACCTTCATATCATGCTTCCTTATCTCTATCGCGGTTTCAAGTCCGCTTATGCCCGGCATACGCATGTCCAGAAATATCACGGCAAAAGGCCGCTGCTCTGCAACTGCCTGCTTAACACATTTAATACCTTCCATGCCGTTGGCTGCCTTTTCAACGGTAAAAATAGGCCTGTTTGATGCCCGGGTAGACAATAACGGCTTCGGCGCATCAAACAACACGTCCATTGCATCATTCATATTGTCGTAGTCCTCAAATGAGGATTGCGGCATTAATATATCGGCAATATTGTCCCGAACCATTTCCTCATCATCTATGATGAGTATGGAAGTATTCACTTCGTTCATAACGGATTTAAAAAACTGTTTATAAGCTTATTACGATTTTGGCCCTGCTTTAGTTACACACAGCCGAAGGGTATCGCAAGTTAATAAATTAACTGAAAAGAACTGACAATTAATTAAAAGTTTGTATAATTTATGAAACTATACGTTTTAGCAAACTGCAAACTAAATTACCGGTAAGCCTCATGCCGTATTTTTAATATTTTAAGCGATAATCCAACTAAAAACACCAAAGCAATTAGGTAACGCGGCAAAGTATGGGGCGTATTATCCGGCGCTTCTTTTTTTAGCCGCTCCTTTTCACGCTCAATACTTTCCAGGCGATCAGCAAAAAGTTTTATATTTTCCTTAAAGGCAATGTCATCGCTCTTAAAATCAGGGTTTGCAGGCCAGGCGTATCTAAGTGCCTCTACTCTTGGCTTAACCGGAAATTGCTTGCTTTTAAAAACAAAGCCTTCGGTATAGTTTACAAAACTTTCCCAACGCGGCGACTCATAGCCCTCGTCCATAAGGTCGGCTACCCGGTGGAACCAGGCTAAGCCAACACGTTCTCCTTCTGACGATTTTGCTAAATTGAACATAGGCGCGTGCTCGCCAAGTAGTATCTGCGCTTCCTGAAATTCCATACGGGCGGCATCATGCCGTTCTTCGTACTCGCCTTTCTTGTCTATACCCAATACTTCAATAGTGCCGTATATTACCCCCATAAATGATATCAGCACCCAAAAAAGCTCAACCTTGGCCCAAAATACTACAGGAATATCTTTGGGTATAACCGAGTTGAATAACAACAGCATTAACACTAATGAAACAACCGCGACAATTACAATGATCATTTGGTCTTTTAAAGGCAATTAAGCGGGTAAAATAAATCATAATCTGGTCAGAATAATTGCGAAAAAGCCGATTTAACACATTGATAACATTAGGGAAACATTGTGTTTATCTGTATGGTGTTTGAGTGGATGGCAATGCGCCCCAATGCCACTAATTAATTTGTAATAAGCCTGTGGGCCTTAGTATTTGCTAAAATCTGGCAGATTTAGCTAACTTTATTTATAAACCTAATTTAAATGAAATTTCATAGACTATTGCTCGCTGTTGTTTTTACAGCACTGTCTTTTAACGCCGTGGCACAAAAACTGGCCGACCCTATACTTTTATGGCCCGCCGGCGCACCGGGCGCAACAGGAACAAGCGATGAGGACAAACCCGCAATTATTCCCTTTATCCCCGATGCAACAAAGCGTAATGGCGCTGCCGTGTTAGTGGTGCCGGGTGGTGGATTTACCATCCGCGCTATTGACCATGAAGGCACGTTGGTTGCACAATGGCTAAAGGAGCACGGCATCACCGCGTTTTTGCTGCGTTACAGGTTAAGGCCGCTGTATGCCCGTAATGATTGGGTGGCCGACGGACAGCGCGCTATGCAATACATACGGGCGCATACCGCAGATTATAAAATATCTGCAGACCGTGTAGGTGCGGTTGGTTTTTCTGCCGGGGCAACCATGATAGCTGACATGTCGCTGAACCCTTTAAAGATGGAGGCGACAGATGCATTGAGCGCTTTACCCTCAAAACCCAACTTTTTGATCCTTGCTTATGGCTCTACCCGCATTGCGGATAATACAGATGCCGCTGCTTTAGCCGCTATGCCGCCAACATTTATGTACGGCACAGTGGAAGACAGGGGCAGCCAGGGGGGTATGCTGGATATGTACACCCGTTTGTATAGAGCAAACGTGCCGATAGAGGCGCATTTTTTTAGAAACGGCATACATGGTACCGGCTTCGCCATAGGCGACCCCATATTAGGCGAGTGGACCAACCTGTTGCATAACTGGATGACAGCAGGCGGCTACCTTACCGCTAAGCCGCAGGTTAGTTTAGCGGGTGTTGTAAAGTTAGATGGCGCGCCCTTGTTGGACGGCATGGTGATACTAACCCCCTTGGATGATAAAGAAGCCCCACCGGCTATCGTCTTTATCAGGAATACGGGTACCGGCGAATTGGGCAGATTTTTGGTGCCTAAAAACCAGGGCCCCGTCGAGGGCCGGTATAAGGTGGAGGTAAGACAGGATGCTACCCGCTGGACCAGCAACTCGCGCGAGCCTTTTATGATAGCCATGATGGATAAACAAGGCCGCAACACCCTTACCGATGCTGATAAAAAAGCATGGGCAGAATACCTGCGCAAACGCGACCTGTCGCCGAGTATTTATAAGCAGCGTGTTTTTTCTCACAAACGCCCGGCTGATAAGGGCGACTATATCGTTGATATTAAGAGCGGCAATGAGGTGATGATTGACGTGTTTAGTAAGTAACATCTAACAACCGAGGCAGAGTTCATCAGCGATAATTAAGGTAAAGTGCAGGTGATCCAAAATAAATACGTTACCGAAAAATCAAAAATGCAATTAATTGAATACTAAGTATTTAACCATTTTAAGTGAAACTACTTATTCGTCAGTAAAATTAGCTGTAAAATGATGATAAGTAATTGATTATAAACTTATTGAAAAAGGCCAAAATTGGCCTTTTTTTTGGATCAGTTTGGATCACTTTAGCAACAGAATAGCAACACTTTGGGTCACCCTTGGATCAGCGTATAGAGACCTAATTTATTAAAGCGTCAAACAATAAGTAAACAACAATGCCAGCGCAATTACCAGGAATCTTATTAAATTTTTGGTTTTAAAACTATACGCAGTTGCCAAAAACGAATCGGGTTGCGGCTTAATAAAAAACACCAATAGCCTTTCGTAATGCAGCACCAGGATGAACGAGATCCCCATTGTAATAAGGATAGATTGTAGTAAAGCGCCTAAGTTTAGGTGATAAAAGATGTTTATCAGCATAATATTTAGCATCAGCGAAAACAGAATAACTGCGCCTAATAAAAGCGTCCTTCTAAACAGCAGCATAATAGCGCCGCCTAATTGAAGGCAAGCCAAAATAAGTGAGAACGTGTGCGAATAGCCAAAATAGTACCACGTAAGCATTTCGCCGCTTTGCTGGTTCAATGGCAGTTCTGAAGTATAGGACGGCGTGGCGAACTGCAGACCAAGAAACTTTTTCCACGCAAAAGTCATCATGTTAAACGCTATAGCGTAACGGATAAGGTTGTATAACCATGTGTAGATCTTCGCAGAATTCCAGGCTCCCTTATTCTCCCTGTACTGCCATATAAAGGGGAAAACTATCGAAAAAAACAAGCTCAAACCGACGAGCGAGAAAACCACCGGTGGAGGGAACCATGAGATTGCACCGCTATGGCCAAGCACCAATAATACCGCGGCAATTATCAATCCGGCCATTACGCAGGTAATAGCCTTTTTTAACAGGGACGTATCTTTTATTTCCCTATCCGTTTATTTTTTTCCAATGATCGGTACCCATCACTACAACCTCACTCACCTTACCTTTTGAGTCACGGATAAATTTGACGGACCAATCGTGCCCCTCCATCATGAAATTATCGCCGGACAATCGTTTGATCTTGTTTTCTTGTTTGTCCCATAGCGAGGTAAGCGTTAGTTGATCGCCTGTCAGCTTGATCTCTATATAAGCCGGCTGGCCTTTAACCGCCATTTGATATTTGCCTTCGTAGATAGCTAATGCTGATTGCTGAATGGAGGCAGGACTACCTTTGACAGAACGTGCGGAAAATGTTGCGGTGCATATAAATGCGCTGAGGAGGAATGATGTAAAAAGCTTTTTCATTTGTTATGTTTTTGAGGCAAAGAAGGTCAATATCTTAGCTCGCGTCCACTCAAATCGGGATTTGAGGATTATTTACCGACAAGTTTTCGGAAGTTTAGTTATAAGACTCCTTCCCTGGGGAAGGGTGCGGCTGGTTGTGAAATGGCGGGTAGGGGTTTTCGCGAACTAAACTCCAATTAACCCCTTCCTACACCTTCCCCGAGGAAGGAATCGCACCACCCCCCGCTTCCTTTCAAATCCTCCGAACAACGCTAACTATTTTACATCATCGCTTGCTTTTCGAGTCGTTTTGATACTGACTCGGCGTTATGCCTGTTGTCTGCTTAAATACCCGCTGAAAGGTCGCCAGTGAGTTAAATCCGCATTCTAAAGCAATGGCGGCTATGGTAAAATTGCCATAGCGGGGATCTGTTAACTTCTTTTTCGCTTCTTCAACCCTAAACTCATTTACAAAATCGTTAAAGTTTTTTCCGGCGTATTGGTTTAACAAATTGGAGAGCCCTTTTTCGGGAATGGCTAGACGCGCGGCAAGCATGTCAACTTTCAAAACAGGATTCATATACAAGCTATCTGTTACCATTAGCTCTTTAAGCTGATTATAGTAACCCGATGCTTCCTCGTCTTTAAAATGAGCTTTTACCGGTTGTTTAATATAGTCAAGCATCTCGTCCTTATTCATTATCCTTTGCCGCTTGTAAACCATCATCCCCAACCAATAAACAAATACAATGGCCGGGATATATAAGCAGTAATGAAACCAGGGCTCCATGTCAGGTATCGGAAAGATAAAACCGGCAAGTATGGATACAAACCATACCAATATCAAAACCGAAACTATCTGTACCAGCATTTTTACCCATTTCAGGTCTGCTTTTCTGTAAGCTGATAATTCCCTGTCATCAATATGATCCGACACCATTTTATAAGTAACGAACGAATAAATCACCAACGAAAGAAATGCAGGGATAAGCGCAAGGCTATTAAAACCAAAGAGGATGCGCTGGGTAAAAGGCAAAACGTACAGGTCACTAATAAAAGGGATTGATAAAACGCCCGATATGTAAAGCAGATAAATGATCTGGTGCTTCATGTACAAAATGGTCGGCACAAAGTGGATGAAAATACTTCGACCAGATTGCTGATTACCAAATGCAATGCCGCGGGCATATAAATAAACCAGCGGCCCTAATGCCATGTTTAATGGCGCTATCGCTGTAAGGAGCCATGGATATTGTTGTAAAACGCCCAAATAATCCAACTCCATTAACAGCGTTGATTCTGCTACCACGAAAATAAAAGCGGCAATGTAACGGTTGTTATCAATCTTCCTTGA
The DNA here is from genome assembly GCA_965650195.1 of uncultured Mucilaginibacter sp. Lineage (GTDB taxonomy): Bacteria > Bacteroidota > Bacteroidia > Sphingobacteriales > Sphingobacteriaceae > Mucilaginibacter. The sequence goes on from CBFGNU010000076.1 coordinate 8,095, forward strand.
GGAAACAGTTAACACTATCGACAGTATTAGCCCTTGTACAACCAACGCAAGCATCAAAAAATCAACTATTCCAATTGAGATATTCATTGATGCAAATTACGGAATGATCCTGTAACAAATACAATACTTGCTACCTACGCGTTGGTAGTTAATTAAATTTGATCATGAAAATCCTTATCACACTTTTACTCTTTTCTATCGCGGCCGAGGGGATGGCTCAAAAGCAAATAAATCTTCCTTTAAAAAAGCAGCTGGATAGTGTTATGGCACTTGATCAAAAGTACCGTGAAATACTCACCTACCTGGCTCAACCAACTAAAAGAGATTCGGTAGCTAAATCGCTCGCGCTTACAGTTAATGAAGCAAACATGCATTACTGGAAATTACAAAACCATATCGATTCATCCAACCTGGCATTTATTGAAAGGGTGTTTGACAAATACGGCTATCCCGGAAAAACGCTGGTAGGAAGCCCTACCAACGAATCCGCATGGAACCTTATACAGCATTCCAACAAAATTGACAGATACCTCCCCCTTATTAAAAAAGCTGCCGAAGAAAATGAGCTTCCATTCTCTCTATACGCTATGATGCTTGACAGGCAACTGATGAACGAAGGCAAAGAGCAAGTATATGGGACCCAAGCCATGACGAAAAAGCTGAAAAACGGGAAAGTTGAAAGTTTTATTTGGCCCATAAAAAATCCTAACCAGGTAAACCGTTTGCGTAAGGAGGCGGGATTTGCAACTACTGTAGAAGAAAATGCCAAACGTTTTAATATTGTATACCAGGTGGTGGCAATAGATGAAGTTAAATAGCGTTTTTCTCCCGCTATCCGAAGTTTTCAACTTCGGATTGTCTTGTCCTAAAATAGGTTTACACAAAAAAAACGCCCCGATCTCTCAACCGGGGCGCTCAGATTTAAACTAAATAATTTACTTAGGCAACAGCACCGCGTTTATGCCGTTCACAACCCCATTGGTACCAATCAGGTCGTAAAGCGAAACTTCGGCTGATACGCCTGCCGCGTTAGTTAACTGCAGCGTTTTATTAGGACTTACTGATAGAGCCAAAGTCTGCCCGTCAATAGTAGATAGGTTTGCCTTGCCTTTACCCGCTGTTAAGGCCTTTATAATATCTGCTTTACTGTATCTGCCGGTTACTATGTGGCCCTTTAAAAAGGCGCTAAGCTTAGCCGGATCTTTGGTTAAGCCCTCCAGCGTACCAGCGGGCAGTTTGTTAAAAGCCGCGTTATTGGGCGCAAATATGGTATACGGCCCGCCTGCTTTAAGCACAGTGTCAAGTCCGGCAGTCTTCACTGCTGCCGCGGCTGTAGAATAATCTGTGTTGCTTAATAATACCCTTGCTACGTCATCAGTAGGCGTAGGCGATTCTGATTGTGCTGCCGGGGCCGGTGTCGTTTTTCTTGTTGTATCTGTTACCTGGGCCGATGCTTTACCCGCGACAAAGTATAATGCCGATGTGGCTACGGCTGCAATTAAAAGGAACTTTCTCATGTTGTCTTCTTTTTTAGTGAATAAAATTTTGAGTAAAGTGCGTTATATGTTCCCTTTCTTTTTGTTAAAAACTGTATTAATGACGGTTTAACAGCCCAATTGTTGTGCCATTAGGGTTGTTTTTAGCTTAAATCATTGGGTTTCAATAAAAAAAATTGCTTTAAATGACCTGTTTTTATGTCTTCGGCGGGGGGTATTGTCTATAAAAAGAGCGGGATGAATGGTAATAAGGGTCAATTTTTAGGCAAAAAAAGAAGCCTCCCGACACTCGCTGTCAGAAGGCTCCAACCTAAACCTTATCACATTAGTAAGAAAGGATTTCTTACCAAACCACAAATATAATGATTATTTTACTATACACAATTTTTTCATTGCGTTGCATTCATAAATTGCTATTTCACTGGTTACTAATTAATTGGTTAGTTTGACGCGACGGGTTTTAATGTGCCTTTATTGCTTTGGCTGCGGCCTTTAGCTCTTGCACCTGCTGTTTGGCCTGCCTGCTTTCCAGGTAAAAATAAATGGCGCAGGCTAAAAATATCTTTCCCAATACAAATACAGCCGCAAAAACCCATTTCCAGTTTTTGTGTATACGCATGTAGTTGGTTTCAGCTTCAACTTCTATATACCGGCTCTTATTTTCCTCTCTTTGCTGCCCCCATTCCCGGTCAAGTGGACGCATTATCTCCGTGTCCGGAGCTATTACCAGGTCATTAATACTGTTTTCTATCCGTACAAACATATCAGGCGGTGGTGGCACAGCCATATATTGCGCAATGCGCTCCATGTCTGTTTCCAGTTCAGTCAGGGTTTTATTTACTTCTGGATATTGCTTTTTAAGCAGCAAAACTTCGTTCGCCTCCTCCTCGCTTGCACATCCCAATACAAATGCCTCCAGCACTCCGCTTTCTATGTATTCCTTAATTCTCATCCTTCACGTCCCTTATTATCATAAAAGCTTCCTTCAATCTCAACCTCAACTCCGGTTCAGGTAAATTTAATTCCTCCGCCAGTGCCGCTGTGGTTTTGCGATGGTAGTAAACCTCGCAAAATATAAGGCGCTGGGCTTCATTCATTCTGTTAAGATATTTATGGGATTGTATATACGTAGTATTGTTAACAACAGATTTACACTCACTTGCGGCTTCTCCTAATTGTTCAACCTCGTTGTTTGCAAGGGTTATAAGCCAGGTCCAGGTATTGCTATAAGCATTTGCCGGCAACACTTTTTTTGAGGAGGAAATATTAGTGAATACTTTAATAACGCAATCTTCGGCAAGCTCGCGGTTATTCACAACAGGCAGGATATAACCAAGCAGCCTATCCGCGTACGTGTTGTACAGGGTTTTTAAATCGGCAGGCCTATCCGTTGTCAGTACATCATTGCTATTATAACCTTGCTCCATGTGTTATAAGTTTGTTCATTCCAATGCCTTTTCTGCATTCGTTCTGCTCCATGCGAAGACCTTAAATATAAGAAATTATGAGTTATTAAATTGAGTTATAAGTCAAAATGTAACAATCGGAAGGCAAGTATGTCATAATAATAAATACACTATGGCTGGCAAAGAAAGTTTTACATTGAATGGCGAAAATCTTTTAAAAAAAGTAAAAGAGCTTATCGCCGAAGGAAATATCCGCAGAATAACTATAACCGATAAGGAGGGCAAGGAACTCATTACCTTCCCGGTAACAATTGGAGTGGTTGCTGCCATGATTGCCCCTGTATTGGCGGCAGTTGGCGCACTGGCTGCTTTTATTGGCGAATGCACCATTACTGTTGAACGCGAGGAGACCCCGGCATAATAGCGCCGAGGTATATACTATTGTAATATAAAAGCCGTTTTTATAAAGCTTAATAGGATATATTTGCGCCAATTTAAACCACTACCCGCCGCTAATGTATAAGTTCCCGGTTTTTTATTTGTTGCTGTCTGTACTGTTTTGTATTTGCTGTAGTGGTGCTTTCGCGCAAAAAAACTATGCTGTTAGCGGCACGGTTAAAGATGCCGCCACCGGCGAAACATTAATTGGCGCTACTGTACGGATAGTTGAATTAAAGCAAAGCGGCGCTGTATCAAACGCCTACGGGTTTTATTCGTTAAGCGCACCACAAGGAAATTACACGCTTGCAGTAAGTTTTGTGGGTTATGCTACATATACGCAGCCGGTTCAATTAAATGCAAACACGCAGGTTAACGTGAGCCTTGAAGCTAACAATACCCTAACCGAAGTTGCCGTTAAGGCTAATGCAGGCCATGAGGCTGATAATATTGAAAGCGCGCAGATGGGTGTATTGCGCCTTGACGTAAAGCAGCTGGATAATATCCCCGTAATTTTTGGCGAGAAGGATGTTTTAAAAACAATTCAGCTTTTGCCCGGAATTAAAACAACCGGCGACGGCAATACCGGGTTTTATGTTCGCGGGGGCGGCTCCGACCAAAATCTGATCCTGTTAGACGAGGCGGTGGTGTACAATGCGTCGCACCTGTTCGGTTTCTTCTCTACTTTTAATACAGATGCTATTAAGGATGTTAGTATGTACAAAGGCGGTATGCCTGCTCAATATGGCGGGCGCATGTCGTCTGTATTAGATATTAAGATGTTAGATGGCAACGATAAGAACTTTACGGTACAAGGCGGTATTGGGCTTATCGCGTCGCGCCTTAAGGTGGAGGGGCCAATTGTTAAAAACAAGGGCTCGTTTATGGTGAGCGCCCGGCGTACTTATGCCGATATGTTTTTAAAGTTATCGTCAGACTCTACCACGCGTAACGCCAGTCTTTATTTTTATGATATAAATGCCAAGGCCAACTATCATTTGGATGATAAGAACACGCTTTTTATCTCCGGATATTTTGGCAAGGATGTGCTTGGCCTTAAAAACAACTTTGAAACCAATTGGGGCAACCAAACAGGCACCCTACGGTTTAACCATGTTTTTAACAGTAAGCTGTTTTTAAATACCTCGCTTATTTACAGTAACTACAGCTATATAATACAAAGCTACAATGCCAACCGCGATTTTAAAGTAACATCCAGAATACGCGATTTTAATTTAAAAGAGGACCTGCAGTATTTTATATCAGACAAGCACACACTTTATTTTGGTGTTAACGCCGTACGCCACACCATAGCGCCCGGCGAAATAAGTTCATCCGGATCGTCATCTATCAACTCACGGGCCATCCAAAATCGTTATGGCCTTGAAGCGTCTGCCTACGTGTCTGACGAATGGCGTCCATCCGAGAGGTTTGATATCATTTTTGGCACACGGTTAAGCTGGTTCTCATTAATTGGGCCGGGTAAAATAAATACTTATAACAGCAGCGGGACCATTACCGCTACTAACAACTATTCATCGGGGCAGGTAATTAAAACCTACTTTAACCCCGAGCCACGCATATCCATGAACTATAAGCTAACGGCACTTAGCTCGGTAAAAGCATCATATAACCGCAATACGCAAAATATCCATTTGCTGGCCAATTCAACCGCGAGCACACCTACAGATCTGTATGTAATGAGCAGCAATAACATAAAGCCCGGTGTATCCGATCAGTTCTCTGTGGGTTATTACAGAAATCAGGCTAATAACGCCTATGAGTTTTCCGCAGAGGCCTATTATAAGCACATGAACAATTTGATAGACTATCGTGATGGTTCGCAGCTTATTGGTAATGAGGATGTGGAATCGCAGTTGGTGTATGGCCAGGGAAGAGCTTACGGGCTTGAACTGTTTGTTAAGAAAAAGGCGGGCAGGCTTACCGGCTGGATAGGCTACACGCTTTCAAAAACCGAGAGGAGGTTTGATGCTATAAACAGCGGGCAGTATTTCCCTGCTACTTATGATCGCACACACGATGTATCGCTGGTTGGTATTTATAAGATCCGTAAACGCGTAACCGTGTCAGCCACCTTTGTATACGGTACGGGGAATGCTATTACATATCCGCAGGGAAAATACCGGATTGGCGGCCTTACCACTTTTTATTACCCACTGCGCAATGCCGACAGGATGCCGGCCTATCATCGCCTGGATCTGGGGGTAACGCTTGACGGGCGCGAACATAAACGGTTCCATTCCAGCTGGACCTTTGGCTTGTATAATGCCTATAACCGGAAAAATCCGTATACCATTACATTCAGAGACAATGCAGCCGATCCATCGCGCACCGAAGCGGTAAAAACAAGTTTATTTGGTATAGTTCCGTCGGTTACTTATAACTTTAAGTTTTAATATGAAAGCATTTTATAACCTGGCGGCCGTTATCTTCTCGGCAATTGCTTTTTGCTCCTGCGAAAAGGTAATAGACCTTGATCTGAAGAATGCATCGCCGCAGCTGGTTATTGAGGGTAGCCTTCTTAATATTGCACATAATCCAACTGTAAGGATATCCCGCTCAGTGAGTTTTGATGCACCGAGCAATTTTCCGGGGGTGAGCGGGGCAACGGTAAAGATCCTCACCAGCGGTTCGCCTATATTTTTAACCGAGACATCGCCCGGGGTTTACCAGGGGCCCGGTGTTATTGCCCGGTCGGGCAGAACTTATACACTCCAGGTTGATGTTGACGGGCAAACCTACAAGGCGTCGTCAACCATGCCCAATATGACCGCGATAGATTCATTGGCCCTGGATGAGCAGGCATT
>CBFGNU010000077.1:0-14257 GCA_965650195.1 uncultured Mucilaginibacter sp.
GCATACAAGGCATTAAATACCGTTGACAAGGATGATACTGTGTATGTACCAGGGCGTAATACCTGGCCTTGTAACATAACCTTTATACTACGTATATCGCCTAAATTTACTTCTACTTCTGTTCCCCTACCAATAGCATACCTGTTAGCCGCCAAGGTACGCTTTATCATTGCCGTAGCCGTTTCAATAGTTTTGCCTGCCACGTTAACAGTACCAATACCGGGTATGTTAATTTTACCCTCAGGAGACACCGTAAGCTTCCAATTAGCTAAAGAGTTCCCATACACATTAATTTGTAAAACATCGTCGGGCCCAACGATATAATTTACCGGAGTTGCAATTCTTAAATTAGGCTCGAATGTTTTTGCACTACTGTTTCTGAACAAAGAGGAACCAAATATCTGAGGTCGTAGTGTGGAAAAAATATCACCAGACTTTCCTGAGTTTGAGTTTTCCGAAGTGTCCTGTCTATAACTTCTACCCCGGGATTGTAATATGGTATCGCCACTATTAGTGTTCTGATTACCTGAAGATCCGTCTTTACGGCGAATATCAGCTATGCGGGTTTGCAAGCGTTGTATTTGCGCAGCAGGCATATTTCTGCTTTGAGCCATCTGCAATAACTGTGCATCACTTAAACCCGATGACTGTGCCTGCTGCATTAGTTGCTTTATCTGAGCGTCGGACAATTCGTCGACATTGAGACTTGACAAGTTTTGGGGGAGAGATTGGGCGTGCCCGGGAGTATATGCCCAACAAAACAATGTAGTTAAAAGTATAAAAAGTATTGATTTATTCATGTTCATGTTGCATGCAGTAGGTTGCCTGCGATAGGTTTATTTAACTTGCGTAAAAATAATTAAATTATGTAAGATACGTCCTTTTCCATTCATTATTATAATCTTCCATCCACCAAACTTCTATCGAGTACCCCTTTTATATCAAACAAAACGGAAACTTTGCTCATTTTTAGTGACTCAAAGTCGAGCCTAACGAACTGATTATGAGCAACAGCAAGTACAATGGCGTCAAATTTGCCTTGTAGCTCACCAAAGTTTTTTACTGTTTTTACCCTATATTCATTCCAAACTTCTGCAGGTTCTGCCCACGGGTCCAACACCTGGCATTTAGCCTCAAACTCTCCAAATACCTTAATTATATCAGTTACGCGTGTATTACGTACATCGGGACAATTTTCTTTAAATGTAAACCCAAGTATTAAAACATTTGCATTTTTTACACCAATGTCTTTTTTTACCATTAGTTTTATTACCTCTAAAGCAACGTAAGTTCCCATGCCGTCATTTAACCTGCGGCCTGCCAAAATTATTTCGGGATGATAACCGGCTTCCTGTGCTCTCTGCGCAAGGTAATATGGGTCAACCCCTGTGCAATGTCCGCCTACTAAACCTGGTTTAAAATTTAAGAAATTCCATTTTGTTCCTGCAGCTTCCAAAACAGCCCTTGTATCAATATCAAGCAAAGAAAATATTTTTGCAAGTTCATTAACAAAAGCTATGTTAATATCTCGTTGCGAATTTTCTATTACTTTACATGCCTCCGCAACTTTTATTGAAGGTGCCTTATGCGTGCCTGCTGTTATTATTGATCGGTATAAACCATCAACAAACTCAGCTGCTTCTTGTGTCGATCCTGATGTGACCTTTAAAATATTGGTAAGTGTATGAATTTTGTCGCCCGGGTTAATACGTTCGGGCGAATAGCCAACAAAAAAATCACCATTAAGTTTTAAATTAGAAACCGATTCCAATATAGGAACACATATCTCTTCGGTTGCGCCCGGAAACACTGTAGACTCATATATAACAACGTCACCATTTTTTAATACACTACCAATAACTTCACTTGCATTTTTTAACAAGCTAAGGTCTGGTCTATTATATTGATCAGTTGGGGTTGGCACACATATAATATACACATTGCAGTGTGCTATTTCGTTTACTTTTGATGTAAAGAAAAGGCCATGATTTGTTGTTGCGGTGGGCTTAACGGCATTTAAACTGTCAATAGTTACTTCAAGAGTGCTGTCAATGCCTTGTTTTAACGCATTGATTCTCTCCTTTTTTTTATCAAATCCAATAACCGCATACTTTTTTGCAAATTCAACCGCCAAAGGAAGGCCAACATAACCTAACCCTATTACCGAAATGCTTATGTCCTTTAATTGTTTAAAGCGGTTGCCGTGTTGAATTACTTGCTGATTGAGCATCATTAATTAGAGTTTCATAATAGACAGCTTGCAAATATATATTTTTTGATGACTTATTAATCAGCGTATTTTGCTTTATTGATGCCTAAAGACTACAAACTTCGGCGGTTGCCTCCTGCCTTATAAGTTTTTTAATGCGGCTTTACAGTAAGCTGCTTCCATATAAGAACTCCGAGTCATTATCAATAAACAATAATTGCCAAAAGGGATGGCAATATTCCAGTAGTAATTTGAGGAATGTTTGCCTTACCCGCGGCCGCTTTGCGAACGTCAATATACTTCGAGTTTAGAATGGAGCTTATTATCTGTTTACAACTGTCGAAAATTAAAATGCATTTTTATCGCCTCTAACGCTATTCCAAACGGTTAAAAAAATAATTTTCAAATCGAGTAAAAAAGACCAATTTTCTAAATACCATACATCTGCCTCTACACGCTTCAACATAGCATCTGTAGTCTTTGTTTCGCCGCGTAGCCCTTTTACTTGTGCCCAACCTGTGATTCCTGGCTTTAAAAAATGCCTGATCATAAAAGTATCTATCAGTTCGGCGTATTGCTCGGTGTGACTTATCATATGCGGCCGGGGTCCTACTACAGACATATTACCAATAATTACATTAAAAAATTGTGGCAGTTCATCAATGCTTGTACGTCTGATAAAGGCTCCTATCCTGGTTATACGATCATCCTCTCTCGTCGCTTGCCTCTTATCAGAGTCACGGTTCAATTTCATGCTCCGGAATTTATAGCACATAAATGGCTTATTATCACGCCCTGAGCGTAATTGTGTGAAAAATACCGGCCCTTTTGACTCCAATTTTATAAAAAAAGCTAGTATTGGAAACAACCAGCTAAATAAAAACACAATAACAAATATGGCAAACACTATATCAAACAAACGCTTAATAAATCTATTAAGCATATTCTCTAAAGGCTCAGGCCTAACTGAAATCACTGGTATATTACCGAAACTTTGAATTAGCACCGGCTTTATACCATAATCGTAATATTCAGGTACAAATCTAAAACGTATTAAATTTTTATCTGCGTCGCTCATCAATTGCTCAATCTTAGTTTTTTCTGAAACCGGCAAGGCACAAAAAATTTCGTCTATCTTGTTATTTAGCACATAATTTATCGAATCGCGCGTGCTTCCTAGATACATTGCACTATCAGCAATTCCTTGAGGATTATCGTCAAAAAATCCCACAAGATTATACCCAAGTCCAGAGTTACTTCTAAAATATTCTTGCAAATCGCTTCCTACCCGGCCAGATCCAATGATCACAACGTTACGTGAGTCATATAGACGGGCGCGATCGCTCTTTCTGATGCTAAGAAACACCAGTTTCCATACACCTAATAAAATTCCAAACAAAACGGAAGAATACTGAAGATAGCCGGTCGTAATAAAATAAGTTTTAGTGCCTATAATTATTACTATAAAACATATGATACTTAAAAAAATAATATAAGTTTTGATAACATTACGATAAGTTTTAATTGAATCCTTATTTAAAACCTGCTCGTATAAACCTGTTAAATTGGCAGATAGCAACCACGTAAAATTAAATACGAGTACTATAGGTAAATAATTAACATTATTCATCCAAAAAACGTATTCTTTTCCTTCAAAGTAGTACGCCAAAACCATGGCGACATTTAAGCTTATATAATCAAAGGTTAAGTTGATTGCTTTAATAAATGTCAGGTACCTATGATTCATAAATTGGGTGTTTCAGATTATAGCGATATGTTAAATAAAAATCGGTTATTGAATTATCGCTTTTTCGCATAAAAATATAAAAACGTTGCAATAGTCACAGCTAAATTCTTTAATATCGGTGATAGTCTGGCGTATCGAGACATATATAATCTTATAAAAGCTGACAGTTAAGTATGTTTCCATTCTTAAAATAATTAACAGTTTTTTCTTATTATAAAGTTGAACCAATTGATCTAACATTAAATCCAATGTTTCGGAGTTCGTTAACATCAAGTATATTACGACCATCAAATATTTTAGCGGGTTTAAGCATGCTGTCGTATATCCGCTGCCAGTCGTAGGTTTTAAATTCATCCCACTCCGTTAATATGGCTATAGCGTGTGTATCTCTGCAAGCTTCATAAGGATCGTCAAAACAAATTACGCTTTTCTTATTTTGTTCCGGTGTTCGTGTCTCTAAATAGTTTAGGTCTCCAATAACCTGATTATCATTAACTTTAGGATCATACACCCTAATTTCCGCCTGTTCATTCAACAACAAATCGGCTACGTAAATAGCAGCGGACTCGCGTGTATCATTAGTATCCTTTTTAAATGCCCATCCTAAAAAAGCTATTTTTTTGCCAGACACCGTGTTATATAAATTCCTTACTATGTTAACCGCAAATCTTTTCTTCTGATGGTCGTTCATAATAATTACCTGTTCCCAGTAATCAGCCACTTCTTGTAACCCGAATGAACGGGAAATATAAACCAGGTTCAAAATGTCTTTTTGAAAACACGAGCCCCCAAAGCCAACAGATGCTTTTAAAAATTTTGGCCCAATCCGACTATCAGTACCGATAGCTCGTGCTACTTCACTTATATCCGCCCCGGTTTTTTCGCAAAGTTCTGATATTGAATTGATAGATGAGATACGTTGTGCTAAGAATGCGTTGGCAACCAGTTTAGACAATTCTGATGACCATACGTTAGTAGTTAATATTTTATCTCTGGGTATCCAGTTAGCATAAACTTCAACGAGTGCTTCCATAGCTTCCTTACCTTCCAGCGTAATATCTCCACCTATCAGTACGCGATCGGGCGCAAAGAGATCTTCAACTGCAGTACCTTCAGCTAAAAACTCAGGGTTTGACAATACTTGAAATTTAACATCGTTGCCCGCGTTTTGCAAAATATCTTTGACCGCCTCTGCGGTGCGTACCGGCAATGTAGACTTTTCAACAACTATTTTGTCAGTGGTTGCTACCCTGGCTATTTGCCTTGCGCATAATTCAATGTATTTTAGATCGGCACCCATACCCTTACCGCTTCCATAAGTCTTAGTAGGCGTGTTTACGGAAATAAATATGACCTCAGCTTCGAGTATTGCTTTGTCTACATCAGTCGAAAAAAACAGATTACGACCGCGAGCCTCGGCAACCACTTCACTTAAACCAGGCTCATAAACCGGAATGTTATTGGTATCTGCATCATTCCATGCAGCAATCCGGGCTTCGTTCAGATCTACTACTGTTACTTTAATATGAGGACATTTTTTTGCAATAACAGCCATAGTCGGCCCCCCAACGTAACCAGCCCCAATACAGCAGATGTTCTTAACAGACATAAATATTTTTTTCCTTTTGGTAAAATAAAAGTTCAGGAGTTATTATCTGCTTATCAAAGCTTCAATATAAGTAGTGAAACAAATATAAAAAAAGTATGGATTTATTGTCAACTATTTAAAATCAAAAAGCCGAAACATGTATTACAGAAAACACACACTTTACGTCCTACTTCATTCGTTAATACATTTATATAATTACTTTAGTTATCAAAAGGCGGCTCATCGGACTTCGAAAGCTTTACAATCTCTGATAAAGTAGCATTCTTTAAAGTATTAACAGTCTGTGCGCGTAACTCAGCAAAAACTTTACGTATGCCGCATTTTGCTTCATCTTTACATTCATCACATCGCCTGTAATACTTATAAGTAACACAGGGCAGTAAAGCTATCGGGCCATCAAACAAACGCATAACATCCGCAACATTTATTTCGTCTGTGTTTTTAGATAAACAATATCCGCCTTCCTTGCCTTTTTTACTGTTAACCATTCCACTCCGTCTTAATTCCAACAATATAGCCTCTAAAAACTTTCGAGATATATTCTCGCTGGCAGCAATTACACTGATGGGTATGGCTTCATTTTGAGGTTGGCTTGCCAAATACACCAAAGCGTTTAACGCATATTTTGTTCGTTTAGAGATCATTTAGATATAAAATATTATTAATTAGGTTAAAGTTAATAATTGTAAGATATAAACGTTGCTTATTGTAACCGCTTGTCCATTACAGCCCCAAGTGTAATTAAAATGGATAAAAAGGATATTAAATATATATTTGCCCATTAAACTCATAGAATTAATATGGTATCTAAACTAAATACCGCCGAGGTATTGCACTTTCTTTTAATTTTAAGCTTAATGCTTGTTGCGGCACGTGTGTTCGGCGAAATTTGCAGAAAGCTTAAACAACCTTCAATTGCAGGCGAAATATTGGCTGGTATATTGCTGGGGCCATCTGTTTTAGGAAGTGTTTTTCCAGGCACTTTTAATGATCTATTTGTGTCCGAGCCAAGGGCATATGGTGCATTTGATGGCATTGCCAACGTTGGTATCATATTATTAATGTTTATTGCGGGGTTTGAGGTTGATTTAAAGCAAATACGCGCTAATGGTAAACAAGCGGCAAGTATAAGTTTAATGGGCATTATATTCCCTTTTGCTGTTGGGTTTGCAGCCGTTTGGTTGTTTTATGATAGGGTTTTTGTCACTGAAAATGGCAATCAGCTTTTAACAGCTTTATTTTTTGGTACGGCACTATCAATTACCGCCTTATCTGTTATCACCAAAATACTTATTGACCTTAATTTGCTTAAGACCAAAATAGGAAACCTGGTGGTAACCTCGGCCATGATAGATGATTTTTTAGGCTGGATATTATTTTCATTCATTATCGGTATGATGAATACCGGCAAGGAAGAGGGGTCATTCAACTCGGTTCTGCTAGTGTTAGTATATATATTATTTATGTTAACTGCGGGGCGGTGGTTAATAAATAAACTATTGTCTGTGGCGCAAAAACATCTCAAAATCGGAAGGGTAATTACATTAGCCATTTGCTTATGCTTGCTGAGTGGTATAGTTACTGAATACCTGGGCATAAGAGCTGTATTTGGGGCCTTTTTAATGGGCATAGCTATTGGCGATTCGGTTTTCTTTACCGAACGCCATAAATTAATATTACATCAATTCACTGTTAATATTATTGCGCCTCTGTTTTTTGCTTCAATAGGATTAAGGCTAAACTTTGTTACCGATTTTAACCTCGAAATTGTATTGATAATATTAGCGGTTGCCTTCGTTGCTAAGTTGGTGGGAGCTGGTTTAGGATGCAAAATGAGCGGTATGAACAATAATGAATCGCTTGCAATAGCATTTGGGATGAATGCACGGGGAGCGCAGGAGATAGTTTTAGGGATGTTGGGCGTACAGGCAAAGTTAATAAGTGAACAGGTTTTTGTTGGCCTGGTGGTTATGACTGTTTTATCTGTGGTGATTTCTGGCCCGGCCATGCGCTACTTTTTTATAAAAGAACAAAAAAGGCTGGGGAATGATGAGGCTTTAGCTCCTCCCGAAAGAAAAGCAGGCGCCTTTTAGGGGCGCCTGCTTTAAATGTTAACTGAATAATTAAACTACTCTCTGTTTATTACACTGTATATATTGTACCGGCTGCAACTGTTTCATTAGTTGCTTCATCAATTAAAATCAATGAGCCTGTAATACGGTTTTTTCTATATTCATCAACTAACAGCGGCTGGGTTGTTCGTATCCTCACACGTGCCATATCATTCATTTTAATAGTAACGTCGCCTTCCACTTTTTCCATTGTATTTATATCAAGCTTGTACGTTATCTCCTTTATCATCGCCATCACTTCGCGCGAGGTGTGCTTTAGATAGTATTTTGCTCCCGGCCTAGGGCCTGTAGAACGCATCCAGCAAAGCATAACGTCCAGATCTTGACTAACTTCGGGCAAGTTTGTTGATTTTACTATCATGTCGCCGCGGCTAACGTCTATATCGTCTTCTAATGTTACTGATACAGACATTGGCACAAAAGCTTCTTCTATAGGCCCATTAAATGTATCAATGGATTTAATTTTCGACGTTAAACCGGATGGTAATACAGTAATTTCGTCGCCGGTCCTTAATATCCCGCCGGCCATTCTGCCTGCGTATCCTCTGTAGTCATGATATTCGGTAGCATGGGGCCTTATAACCGTTTGCACAGGGAAGCGAACGTCTTCATGATTATAATCGCTGCTGATATGTATAGTTTCAAGTGTGTTCAGTAAGCTTGAACCTTCGTACCATGGCATATTTTCAGACCGGTTCACCACGTTATCCCCGTTTAGCGCACTCATGGGTATATACCTTATATCATTAATATCCAATTTGCTTGCAAAATCGTGGTATTGTTCAACTACCCGGTTAAATACCTCTTCTGAATAATCTACCAGATCCATTTTGTTAATACAAACTATAACATGTGGTATTTGCAGTAACGATGCAATATATGAATGTCTACATGTTTGCTCAATTACGCCATGGCGCGCGTCAACAAGTATTAATGCCAAATTAGCAGTTGAAGCACCCGTTACCATGTTGCGTGTATATTGAATATGCCCAGGCGTATCCGCTATAATAAACTTACGTTTAGGAGTAGCGAAGTAACGATACGCTACATCAATAGTAATACCTTGCTCCCGCTCAGAGCGTAAGCCATCAGTAAGCAAACTCAAATCAACATGTTGCAAACCTTTGCGCTCACTTGATTTTCTTACGGCCTCAAACTGGTCTTCAAAAATCGATTTTGAATCGTACAGTAAACGGCCAATTAATGTACTTTTTCCGTCGTCAACACTTCCCGCGGTAGTAAAGCGTAATAGTTCCATATATTATATATTGTACACGGTAAGCATTACTTATCCGCGTATTGCATTAATTTTAATGATAATTTATTAAAAATATCCTTGGCGCTTTCTGTCTTCCATTGAGGTATCAGAGCGCTTATCATCGCTTCGGTTTCCGCGTTCTGTACTTCGTGTGCCCGCAACTTCCATTACAATTTTCTCCAACGTATCGGCTTCTGATTCTATACCACCGGTAATGGTGATATCGCCAAGGGTACGAAAACGCATTAGTTTATTTTCCACCTTCTCGCCTTCGCGCAATGTTGTAAATTCCGATACAGGCAACCAGGCGTCGTCCCTATAAATAACGTCGCGTTTGTGTGCAAAATAAAGAGACGGGATGGCTATATTTTCATGAAGAATGTAATTCCATACATCCATCTCTGTCCAGTTACTTATCGGGAACACCCTGAAATGCTCGCCCATCCGTTTGTGTCCATTAAATATGTTCCACAATTCCGGGCGTTGGTTCTTTGGATCCCACTGACCAAAATCGTCACGGTGAGAGAAAAAACGTTCCTTTGCACGAGCTTTCTCTTCATCACGGCGGGCGCCTCCAATTGCGGCATCGATTTTATTTCGTTCAATAGCATCAAGCAGCGTAACAATCTGAAGTTCGTTTCTACTGGCATTTAATCCGGTTTCCTCAACAGCCCTGCCATTATTAATAGCTTCCTGAACGGAGCCAACAATTAATTGCACACCGATATCTTCAACTAGCTTATCTCTGAAAACCATTGTTTCAGGAAAATTATGACCGGTATCAATGTGGATTAATGGCATAGGTACCCGTGCCGGCCAAAAGGCCTTTCGGGCCAAATGAGTAACAACTATTGAATCTTTACCTCCCGAGAATAAAATGGCTGGCCTATCAAACTGCGCCACAACCTCTCTGATTACATAAATAGCTTCTGCCTCTAACTCCTGAAGATGGTTAAGATAATATTTCTGCATTTTTAGCTTAATGATAATTTTGGTAAAATAGCCTCCAAAATGGTATGAACCAACTGATTTAACGGTTGATCATGCGTGTTAATTTCTAAGTCGGGGCTTTTAGGAATTTCAAATGGAGAGTTCACTCCGGTAAAATTGGTTATTTCACCACTACGCGCTTTTTGATACAGGCCCTTAACATCCCGTTGCTCACATATCTCTAATGGTGTATTCACAAATATTTCAAAAAAATTACTTTCTAACAGGTTTCTTATCAATTGCCTGTCTTTCATAAACGGCGACACAAAGGCAGCTGTCACAACAAGCCCTGCGTCACACATTAGCTTGGCCACTTCGCCTATTCGCCTTAAATTTTCTATTCTATCAGACTCCGAGAAACCCAGATCGCTACTTAAGCCCTTCCTGATATTGTCACCATCCAAACTGAACGTCCTTATTCCCCTTGCATAAAGTTCGCGTTCAAGTGCATTTGCCAGTGTACTTTTGCCAGACCCGGATAAGCCGGTAAACCACACGCACAACGCCTTGTGTCCATTCATCTTCTCCCGATCATTTTTGCTTATATGATACGCTTGATTTACAAGATGAATCTTTTCTTTCATGCAAACGTTGATAAAATACACATCGGCTTTACCTTTCTACTTGATTGCAAATCAAATATTTTATCAGGGTTTTTAAAAAAATCAGATAGGCTGCAAATATATTCTTTTTTTAAATAGTTTCGCAGGAACCTAAAAGTAGTATAAAATCGATGCTAAAACCGATATGTTAAGCCCAGCTCACCATGGAAATTGTAGACGTTGTTATTAGGTATATAATAATTATCCGGCGCATAGTTCTTTAAAATCCACTGATAGTTGTATGATTTTATATTTTGCAGTTTAGCATTAAAAATCAAGTTCTTATAGTTCCATTCTCCTTGTAACGAAAAGGCTAAATCTACCCAGTTACGGCTATTGCCATTTATGTCTAAAAAATAAGTTTGGGAGTAGTCAATATCGTGCTCATACCGGTCAAGCCCTATCCCCAACCGTTTTAATCCCTTTACCCAACTTATATTTATAGATTGTATATTACCGCTTGGCCCGGTTCCAGCCCCCAAAACCTGACCCAGGTGAGTGTGACCTTGCTGCACGTCATAATTATAATACCAAAATCCCACCTCGCGTATTCTTTCCTCGGCACGCTGTAAAGAAGTTTGAGTGATCTCGCCGGTAAACATTATTCCCTCATTTGCCAACCCGTTAATCGGGAATAGTTTTCTGAGGCCGAAAATGTAAGCCCTAGAATGGTCTGGCGAACCTAGTAAATCCCTAATATTATACAGATTATCTTCCCACCCATATTCAAAATATATTTCGGCATGGGCTTTTGTAAATAACCATCTCGCATATAACGAAGTTATCTGATCTCTGGGGAACGCATCTCCCTGTCCATTATTTGCGTCCTTTTTTTGAAACGGAACAAAAAAGGGAATGAAGTCGCCTATCGACTTATTATCGTTATAATAGGAACTAAAAGTTCGGGTCATTCCCAAAGTCAGACCGGGAACCCACTTAGGGTGATAATTTATGTTGTACCCGGAGAAGTATCTGCGTTCATTTCTATATGGCTTTTTATGTACGACCCAACTTGGCTTGGGTGGAATATTTAGAGCTGTAAATCCGGAATTTTCAAGCAGGCCGCCCACAACCTCACCTTCGAATAAACCTATGCTCGTTTTAATGGGTTTTACAGTGTTTATTGAAACGTGCTTAAAACCCGGCGCGTTATTAGTTAATACCAAAGCGTTAAAAATACCTGGACCCCACCACAAATTCTCATTAGATATGCCGATAGATATAGGGTTAAATGTCAATCTGACGCTGCTTGCTCCCAGTGACGTTTTTTTGTAAGCTTTATCTCCAAAACGTTCCGGCCAATCAATTATTGAATGTAAAAGATAATAATCGGCTAATTCCTTTTCTGAATGTCCGGACGCAAAACCATCAAACTTCGGATTGGTTGCATAAACAAAATCGGGTCTTAACTGAATAGAAAGTGGGCCATATTTAAAATAAACACCACCGCTAATACTGGTTTGATAGCCCTTGGCAGGTATCATAACGCCATCATTCCATCCATATGGATGATGTGCATTAAATTGCTGCTGCCAGGTTAAAGGTAATATCCTGAAAAGCCCCTTACCCTGCGAAAATGTAAAGGATGCTTGCTTATTCCGTCCATCCGCCTTTAAACTACCCTCCGGATCAAAAATATCATCAGCACCAAGAGCTTGCATAAAACTTGGTCGCACGGAAAATGAAAGGTTACTGTCAACTTTACCAATTAACTGCATACGCCTATAGTAGTCTTCTACCGCGGGCATACCAACAGGTACAGTTTGCGCACAAAGTTGGGTTGATAAAAAAGAAAAAGCACCTATAGCGGATAATAAAAAAGCCTTCTTCATATATCGTTTACTAAAATCTATACGTAGTACCTAATTGCAACTGAATGTTATATACATCTCTGCCATTTTTGAAGAATATATCATTAGCTTGTTTTGTATACCACTGGTAATTCAACGATTTGATACCTTGGAGCTTTCCACTGAAAACAAAGTTTTTGTAGTTCCATTCTCCGCTAAATGCTATACTTAGGTCAACCCAATGCCTGCCATAGTCTTGGCTATCATAAAAGGCATAATAATAAAAGTCGTTGTTGTGAACATACCTTTCCAATTGCAAACCAATTCGTTTTAAACCCTTAAGCCAGCTAACATTTAAAGACTGTATGTTTGCACCGGGACCAATGCCCGCGCCCATAACTTCTCCCTGATTTGTATATCCTTGCCTAATTCCTTTACTAACATACCATGCGTATCCAGCTTTTATCTTGTCAATGGAGTTCTCTTGCATCTGGGTTACTTCAAGTCCTATCAAAAGGTTTTCATCTGTGGATTTACCAAAAGGCAACAATTTACGAAGTCCGAAAGTATAGGCGCGTGAGGTGTTGGGAGATAAAAAAGACTGTGTTAAATCTTTGGTGTTATTAAAATGCCCAAATTCGAAATAAATCTCAGCATGTTCGCGTGTCCAAAGCCAACGCATAAAACCAGATGCTATCTGATCTTTCCTGTTGATCGCATTATCGGGGGCCGACGTCAGATCGAATGGTAAAAACAACGGTAAATAGTCGCGAAGACCGATTATGTTTTTACTATATACTTGCTGCACTTGGTTCATTCCTAAAAACAATCCTGGCACCCATTTAGGCTGCCATGTTATTACAATTCCCGTTATGTACCTCGAGTCATCTGGTTTAGGAACGTACAAATTTGACCCAAAGTAATTTTTATCGGGTGTCAACGGCGAAAAGTTAGAGTTACTCAACCTTCCGCTAATAAGTTGCCCTTCAAACGAGCCAATAGGGGTATTTACAGGGCGCAATGTATTTAGCGTTAAATGCGGGAAGCCTGGAGCGTTATTACTCATTAGCAGGGAGTTTCTTATGCCTGGACCCCACCATAAGCTTTCAGTAGATAGCCCAAAAGAAATTGCCTTATAATTTAACCTGATACTGCTTTGACCCCAATGCACCCGGTTAAACCCCTTATCGCCAAATCTCACCGGTAAGTCTATGTTATTATAAATATCATAGTAACGCGCAAAAATAACGTCGTATTGGTTGTTATTGAAAGTTTCAAATTCTTTGTTTTCCGCTGCCACTAATTCCGGTTTTAATTGGAATGTTACCGGACCAAGTTGACCGTAAACCCCTGCACTGATTAGTGTCTGAAACCCTTTAGCCGGTATCATGGGTCCATCATTCCATCCATAAGGATGGTGGCTGTTAAACTGGGTTTGTATGGTAACCGGCAGTGCCTCAATTATTAGTTTCCCATCTTGCCATTTCCCGCCACTCCTTTCTTCTCTTTTCTCTTTAAGATCAGGATAAAATGGATCTAAAGGTTTTGTTGTGCTTAATTTGGGAAAAATTGGCCTTACCGTAAAAGAGACATTGGTATCTGCTTCTCCAAACAATTGTGCACGCCTGTAATAGTCTTCAGTAATGGCACCAACATTAAGTGATTGCGCAAGTAGCTTACCATTTGAAAATATTGCTAAAAACGTAACGATAATTAGGGGTTTGATATTACTCATAATTAACTGTTAGGTGGATGATGTTATAAGTTATCAACATAAATACAGGCTTGATGTGTTGATTATAGTGAGATTTATTAATAATAGCTGATATATAACCAGACAATTATTCAAATTGCAAGGCTACCGCGCTTGCAATTTCTACAAAAATATAAAAAAAAAGCAATTCGTTCGTTCTATGTCTC
>CBFGNU010000078.1:0-14154 GCA_965650195.1 uncultured Mucilaginibacter sp.
CTTTTTATTACTTGTTACTAATTGGTTCTTAATATAATTTAAATTGTGTTGGTAGCTATCCATTGTATGGTAACTGTTGCCCAACGCCATGTCGTATAGTTCGTTTATAAATGCTTCGCTCTTGTTTTGCAAAAACACGCAAAAGCTTTCGTGCTCGTAATTTAAAATGTATTTAACTATGCGAGTGTTAATACAAAAATTACCGCCATTTATAATGTCGTCCAGATCAAAAATAGTTTGAACGCTAAAATAATTCAAATAATTTTCAACGCTTGGATGTATGTTATGATTTATAAGCTCGGCAAAGTAAAGCATATAAACCGGATTGTCCAGTTCGTATTCATCAATCATTTTTTTGATCATGCGCTCGTGCCCGCCGGTAATTCTTATATCATCCAAAAACACCAACGTTTTGCCCGTTAAAAACATTTTGTCAATATGAAAAGAATCGTTACCGATAAGTTGAAGGCGTTGCGCTGCATCCAGTTCGCCATAGTCCTCTTTATACGTAATGGTTCTATGTACTTTGCATTCCTGTACCACGGGCAAATTGTGGCGGGCAAGCCAGCGGTTTAGTATGGATACAAAATGGGTTTTAAGCGTAAAAGTTGCGGTTGGGATGAATGAGTACGGACTAGAAATAACAACAATTTGTTCGCCTTTTGTTATCGCGTTTAAATGTTGTTTTATAAATCCGGCAGCCAATGCCGCGCCAAAGTGCCGGGCAACCTCGCCATCGCCAAATTTAAACCGGCTGTATTCTGCAGCGCCAAAGCCAAAATCGGTAGTAGTGCTTATTTTATGTAGCGAGTAAGTGGTGTGCATTATTAATTATATCAGGTAGGTAAACGTTGTTTGAATTGATAAGATAACTTTGCAAACCAACCGATTTAGCACCACCTACATCAGCAATAGGGTTATCGCCTATGTGTACAACGCGGGCCAGATCTATTTCGGTATGATGAGCGCTCAGTTGATCAAGCATCATTTTAAAAAATTTTGGATTAGGTTTTGACATACCAACTTCATCCGAGTAAAGCTGGAAATCAATATACCTATCTATACCAATTTGATTTAAAACCTTGCGTAATGTTACACCTTTTATAAAACCGGTGTTGCTAAGTATGCCTGTAGTGGCTGTTGTGTTTTGCTTTAAGTGAGCAAGGGAGGCAAGGGTACGGTCGCAATAAGCTATAGGCAAATTGTCAAAAAGCAGCGCTTCCATATCCGTATAGAGCTTTTCTATGTCAATCTGCCAAACCTTTGCGTCGCCATTGTTCATTATGCTAAGCACCATCAGGTACATTTCGTCGGCATCAATATTCTTACCTGTTTTTTCATTGATGAGATTACACATAATATCTACCTGCCTGAACGTGCGTTTAACACCATCAGGTGGCAGGTTATAGTAATTAAAATGCTGATAAAAAAACTCAGCTCTTTTTTCTTTAAACGCCGGATTTGAGCGTATAAGCGTGAGCCACAGATCAAAAGAAAAATGCTGATAATTGCCTGGTAAGAGCATACAATGCGCTAAAGTTTTTGTAATGTATAAATAATTTAAGCATCGGGCAAAAGTTTTTAGGGTGATATACCAACAATTGTAGGAAACGGTATGAATGGTTTTTTTATAGCGATGGGTTTGAAACCCATCGCTATGATGTAAATTTGCTTCACAACCACAAACATAACTATGGCAACGATTAAAACTACCTACCTGGGCGGCTTAAGAACCGAGGCGACACATTTACAATCTGGCACTACGATACTAACAGATGCTCCTGTTGACAACAAGGGCAAAGGCGAAGCCTTTTCGCCAACCGACCTGTTAGCAGAGTCATTGGCCGGCTGCATACTTACCACAATGGCTATAGCAGCAGACACACACGGAATTGATATAGACAACACCACCGCCGAGGTAACAAAAATAATGGCACCAAATCCGCGTCGGGTTGCAGAGGTTATTGTGAACCTGCAATTCCCGAAAATTTATTCAGAAAAAGAAGTGAAGATTTTGGAGCTGGCTGCTACGACGTGTCCGGTAGCTATCAGCCTTCATCCCGACGTAAAAAAAACAATTAACTTTGGCTGGTAAACCAAGGCGTTGACTTAAAGCGAGATATGATTGAGGATTTTAATTCCCAATTTCACCAACCGCTTCCTCAACCGATATGGAACCGTGCGATTGATCAAGAATACATTCGCCGTCTTTGATCAGCAATAATTGAGGGGATTCATGATGGACCTGGAATATTTGAGCCACCTGGTTAGAGATATCGCGGTGGCGGATAAGATCAAGAAAGTATAAGGGCATATCGGATGGGAGAACGTCCCAATCTAACTCAAAGCGCCTTTTCGCCATCATACTGATAGAACAGCGTGTGCTGTGTTTAAAAATAAGCGCGTAGCCTTGTTGTTGTTTTATTTGATTTAGCTGTTCCGGCGATTCCAATTGTATCCAATTCATATGTTACAAAGATAGATACGGGCAAATTGTTCTCGGTAATTGCAAAGTCAAACATTCCACGCTTTGCAAATTAGGGAAGGAAATATCGATGGATTATTTTACCTGCGGCCGCCGCGAGGGTATGAGCTATAAGCCGGGCACAATCTGTTTGAGCAGGAAGATAATGCGCCAAGGGCAACCACAATTAATAATATGTAAGCAATTCTTTTCATTGTTGGTTTTTCTTTTTTTTTACGCAATTTATGTGCCTAAAGTTTTACCAAGCGCGGCCATTTTAATTGCGGTTACTGCAGCTTCTACGCCTTTGTTACCGTGTTTACCACCCGCGCGGTCAATAGCCTGTTGCTGATTATCGGGGGTGAGCACTCCAAATATAACAGGTTTTGTGTATTTAATAGCAACATTACTCAATCCGTTTGCTACAGCATCGCAAATAAAATCAAAATGCCGGGTTTCGCCTTGTATCACACAGCCTAAACATATCACGGCGTCCGCTTCAGTTGCCTTCAAAACCATATCGGCAGCGGCTGTCAGTTCAAAACTTCCGGGCACCCAATGTGATTGAATGTTTTCAGCCAAAGCGCCATTATCAACCAATGCCTGGTAAGCGCCGTTATAAAGCGCCAGCGTAACTTCGGTATTCCACTCTGCAGCAATTATAGCAAAGCTGAAAGGAGCCGCCGATGGTATGGTTGTTCCTGAAAAATCTGATAAATTTTTTAGCTGAGAGGCCATTTTGATGTGGGATTTGGGATTTACGATTTCGGATTTAATACCTTAAACAATGTCGAAATTGAAGATCCTATATACTGATTTAGAATTTCGGATTTAACGAGTCGAATAAATCCGAAATCGAAAATCCGAAATCCGAAATACGTTATAACTTAGCTTCTACGCGCGCTATATAAGCATCAATGCTTTGCGCTTCTGTACTGGCAGGATAATCCTTTTTTATGCTTTTGTAGGCATCTGCAGCGCTCTTGTTATCATTAGTTGTTTCATAAACAAGGCCCAGTTTTTTTAAGTAAAGTGGCGACAAAAAGTCATTTCCGGCTTTATCTACCGCTTTTTTAAAGTACGATGCAGCGTTGTCATAATCTTTTAATTCAACATAAGCATCGCCGGTACTACCTAAAGCCTCAGCGGCTATCATGCTGTCATCGCCCCTGTAATCGCTTAAGTAATCAATTGCTTTGTGGTATTCGCCTTTATTAAGGTAAGCCACACCTAAGTAAAAGTTAGCCAGGTTGGCGGCTTTGGTGTTGCTGTATTCGCTTATTATTTTTTCAAAGCCCGGGTATCCGGCATCGCCTTTAATAGCTTTATCCCAATCTTTCTTGGCCCATGACTCTTGTGCTACACGCATTTGTGTTGAGGCTATAATTTCGCGCGGAGCTAAATATAATCTTTGGTAAAGCACATATACAGCTATCATTACAACAACTGCTGCTACAATAAATGTTAAGCTTTTTTGGTTTTCCCTTGTAAATTTACTTACCTGCCCCAAACCGCTATCATTCAATGGTTTTTGGGTACTCTGTTGGGTTTTTGACATTGTTATTCTAAATTAAAGGTTGCAAAACTACACTTTTTAAAAAGGTTTAGCAATAGCATTTTATTTTATGTATGCAGCATGCTTTTAAGCGTTGTAAAGTGTTTAAAGCCCGCATGTAATTACTAAATTTGAACTTTCTATGCATTTACAGCAGCTCTCAGTTATCAATTTCAAAAATTACACCGAAGCCGGGTTAACACTGAGCGAAGGCGTAAATGCTTTTTTAGGCGATAACGGTGCCGGAAAAACCAACCTGCTTGACGCCATACATTACCTGGCCTTATGTAAAAGCTATTTTAACCCTATTGATAGCCAGCAGATAAAGCAAGACGCCGAATTTTTCATTATCACCGGCACCTTTAGCCGTAACGGGCAAACCGAAGCTATTGCCTGCTCGGTAAAACGTAATCAAAAAAAACAGTTTAAGCGAAACAAGAAGGACTACCCACGCCTGGCAGAGCATATTGGTTTGCTGCCGTTGGTTATGGTATCGCCCAACGATGTGAGTATTATTGTGGAGGGAAGTGAGGAAAGGCGCAAGTTTATTGATAATGTTATATCGCAAACAGACAATAGCTATCTTGATGAGTTAATAGCCTATAATAAGGTATTGCTTAACCGCAATGCCTTGCTTAAAGCGGCTGCGGATACCGGGCGGTACGACCAAAGCCTGCTTGAAATTTTTGATGACCAGCTTACTACATCCGGAAAAAAAATATTTGAAAAAAGGAAAGCCTTTATGGAGGCCTTCACACCTGTTTTTAATCGCCATTATAGCTTTTTAACCGGCGAGGCAGAAAATGTAGAATTGGTTTATGAGTCGCAGCTATTACAGACAGACTTTGACATCTTGCTAAAGAAAAATTCCGAGAAAGATAAAGTACTTGAGCGTACCACTTGCGGCGTTCACAAAGACGACCTGCTTTTTTACATACATGGTATGCCGATAAAGAAGTTCGGATCGCAGGGGCAGCAAAAATCTTTTTTAATAGCTTTAAAGCTGGCCCAATACACGTTGCTTAACCAGGCTAAAGGTTTTAAACCTTTGTTGCTGCTTGATGATATTTTTGACAAACTGGATGATAAGCGCGTGGAAAAACTAATGCAAATGGTATCTGATCATAATTTTGGACAAGTATTTATTACCGACACGGGCTACAACCGGGTTAAGCAAATATTTGAGGATATGAATGTGCCGGTTAAATTGTTTAAAATTACAAAAGGCGAAGTAGATGCGTAAAACGAACGACAAATCATTAAAAGAAGCCTTTGAGCAGATGCTTAAGGTTTATAAGATAAAACGCCGTTTTGACGAAACCGCGGTGGTAGCACATTGGCCAAATTTTGTAGGCAAATCGGTGGCTAATCGCACAAAAGAGCTTTACATCCACGATAGAAAACTGTTTCTGCGGATAGAATCGTCGGTAATAAAAAATGAATTATTATTGATGCGAGCGCAAATTATAGAAAAGATAAACGCTGAAGCGGGAGATGAACTTATAAATGATATTATCTTCCTTTAAGCAGGCTAACAGTAGGCCTTACATAAAGTTCATCGCGAATAATAGAATACGCAACCAACGTTACACCCGGTGTTAAAAAAGCCAGTTGAACTTCGGGCGGGTGGTGTATAAAAAACAACAAATGCACGAAGACAACCGCTATTACAGCGAACAAAAGGCTAACAAGTTTATATGCTGATTTCATGTTTTTATGTTTTACTCGCTTTTGACACGCGTTTAGGCACACTGGATGATTGTAAAACTAAATGTTATTTACATAATAAACAAGCAATTAACACTTTTTTTACAAATTTATTAAATAAACTCTCTTAGAATTTCCATTGCCATTGTCATTAAAGTTAATAAAATTCATGCGCCATTGTCACAGCTTTTAAACACAGCTTCTTTTTGAGCATAGAATTAGTTTTCATCATTAATTGAAGCGCGCAACATATTTGCGTAAGAGGCAAACGCGATGGATGGCGCATGGCCTTTTTAATTTAAATAATTATGCTTTCATATTAATTTACATAGATTTGCATCTTTTTAAAAAGAGTATGTTAAATACGGGCTCGCTGATTGATCTGTTGGGTCAGCCTCAAAAAATAGTTATTACTACCCATCATAAACCTGATGGTGATGCCCTTGGTTCGTCACTTGGTTTATATAATTATTTAATACAGTTAGGCCATCATGCGCATGTTATTGCACCCAGCGACTATCCTGACTTTTTAACATGGATGCCCGGGAATGAAGATGTTATAGTTTATACCGATAAACCCGAGGAATCAGCAACACTTATAGAAAACGCCGCCCTTATTTTTTGTCTTGACTTTAACAGCCTGGACAGGATAAACGAAATGGGCGACCTGGTACGTGCCAGCGCAGCTTATAAGGTAATGATAGATCATCACCTTGACCCCGCCGATTTTGATGATTATCGCCACTGGAATATTAATGCCTGCGCTACCGCCCAGCTGGTTTATGATTTTATTGCTAATGTTTTGCAACACAAGCAATACATAAACAAAGATGTGGCAACCAGTTTATATACCGGGATAATGACAGATTCTGCATCGTTCAGGTTGCCGAATACTACAGCTGATGTTCATCGGGTTGTGGCTGAGCTAATTGATAAGGGCGCGGTTAACTGGCGTATACATGAGTTGGTGTACAATAGCGCATCAGAAAATCGCATACGCCTGCTTGGCCATTGTTTAAGCAACTGTTTAGAAGTGTTGCCTGAATTTAATACAGCTATAATAGTCCTTAAAAAACAGGACATTGCCACTTTTGATGTACAAACAGGCGATACCGAAGGAATAGTAAATTATGCGCTCTCTATAACAAGTATAAGGTTGGCAGCGTTCATTGTTGAGCGCGACGATCAAGTAAAGCTGTCATTACGCTCAAAAGGCGATTTTCCGGCCAACGAGATATGTAAGCTTTATTTTAATGGCGGAGGGCACCGCAATGCTGCCGGCGGACAATCTACAGATAGTATCGAGCAGGTTGTTGAACAATTCAAATTAATTTTACCAAAATATAAAAAATTACTAATTCAATAAAAATGAGAAAAAACTTAATGTTTTTAGCGCTTGCGGCTATAGGCTTTGCAAGTTGTAACGGCGGATTTAAACAAGGCCCCAACGGCATGCTATACAATGTACACAGCGAAAAAAGCACAACGAAAATAAAAGAAGGCGATTTCGTTTCGGCTTTTGTCGTAATAAAAAATGATGCCGACTCTGTAATATATAGTTCTTATGATGGCGGACAGTCGCAATATCTTATTGTAGAGAAACCATCATTTAAGGGTGATATGATGGATGGACTTAAATTGGTTGGCGAAGGCGATAGCGTTACCTTAAAAATGGTAGCCGACAGTGTTTTCAAAGGCGGTCAGCCTCGCCCGCCTAGCTTTAAAAGCAGCAAATTTGTTGTTTACGACCTGAAAATAGAAAAAGTAATACCTAAAGGAACGCTTACTGACGAAGTGTTTCAACGCACCATTTCAACATACGTTCGCGGTCAGGTTGAGAATATAAAAAAACAGGAGCCTGCTAAAATAAAGAAGTACATAGCCGATAATAAACTGAATGCTGCTAAAACAGATTCGGGTTTATATTATGTTATTACAAAACCAGGCACCGGACCACTTATGGCCGCAGGCGACACGGCTGTAGTTAAATACGCAGGCAGGTTACTTAATAATGGCAAATTGTTTGACAGCAACATTAAAGAAGAAGCGGTAAAAGGCAAACTACAAAATATAGAAATGCGTCCGTTTCAACCTATTCGTTTTCCTGTTGGCCAACCGCGTGGTCAGGAGCAAGTTATATCAGGTTGGAATCAAGGCTTTCTGCTACTTAATAAAGGTGCCAAGGCAACATTTATTATCCCATCGGCATTGGGTTATGGCGAGAGGGGTTATCAGGAGATCCCTGGCAACGCGGCCCTTGTTTTTGATGTAGAGCTGATTGATATTGTTCCGGCAAAAAAATAATTATAAGCATGGCCTTCCGCTAACAGGAAGGCCTTTTTTATTATGAAAAAGTATTTTTTAATTTTAGCTGCATTAGCGTTTACTTTGGGTGCCAGCGCTCAGGATGGTTTTAAGCGTACCTCAAAAGGGACTATCTATCGCATAGTGACGCAAAATTCCGGCGAAAAGATCAAACTTGACCAGATAATTACCTTTAATATGGTACAGAAAACCGAAAAGGATTCTGTACTGGCGAGCACTTATACCGTGGGCAGGCCGTTTCAGGCGCGATGTGCCCCGGATGGTGATCTGATGGACGTGTTTCCGTTACTTGCAGACAAAGACAGCGTTGTTATAAAAGTACCTACTGACAGTATATTTAAAGGGAATGAAGATAAACGCCCGCCTTTTTTTCCGAAGGGAAGCAATTTGATGATATATGTTAAAATTGAAAAGGTACAATCATTAGATGAAGCCATGGCGGAGCGCAACAAAGCGCTTGAACAAGAACGGGTCGTTGCCGCTAAACTTGCGGAACAAGAAGCAGGAATTGCTGCCGGCTATATCGCCGACAATAAATTGGCATTAAAAACAACGGCTTCAGGACTAAAATATACAATTACCAAGGCTACTGTTAAACGTAAACCATTGCCCGGCGATACGGTTTACGTAAACTATTTGGGTCGTACGCTTAATGGAAAGGTTTTTGATACCAGCATTGAAGCCGAAGCTATAAAAGCAGGCACAAAGCAGGAAGGCCGCGCATACGAACCTATATCATTTGCATTGGGCAGAGGCGAGGTTATACCCGGATGGGATGAAGGCCTGCAGCTACTGAATGAAGGCTCAAAAGCTACGTTCATTATCCCTTCAAAATTAGCTTATGGCGAAAGAGGCGCGGGTAGTGATATATCACCCTATTCTACGTTGCGATTTGATGTTGAACTGGTTAAAGTGAGCCCGGTTAAACACACACCCGCCAAAAAAACTGTTGCAAAAAAGACCGCGACAAAAACAACAACGGTAAAAAAGGCAGCGCCCGTTGCTGCTAAAAAACCGGCGGCTAAAAAATCGTAGCATCTTTTAAACTAAACATACCAGGCTTCCCGTTTTTAACGGGAGGCTTTTTTTATTTTTGTGGCATGATATTAACCGACACGCATACCCATTTATATTATGAGCAGGATACCGATAAGCGCGCCGCACTTATGCAGCGCTGTTTCGACAATGGCATCAGCAGGTTGTTTTTGCCTAATGTGGATATTCAATCTGTTAGCAATATAAAAGAGTTACTGCATGCCTATCCTGATGCCTGCTTCTCCGTGTTGGGTATGCACCCCTGCTCGGTAAAAGGCGATTGGGAAGCTGAGTTGGATGCCATAAAAAAAAGTGATGTAGGCAAGATATACGCCATTGGCGAGATAGGCATAGACTTGTATTGGGACAAAACCAATCTGGCCGACCAGGTGAAAGCCTTTAAGCAGCAAATAGCCTGGGCCAAAAGCGTTGGCCTGCCTATAGTAATACATTGCCGCGAGGCCTTTAACGAGGTTTTTGAAGTGTTGGAGGAAGAGAAGGACGATCTTTTGCGTGGCATTTTCCATTGCTTTACCGGCAATGTAGAACAGGCCCAACGTGCCATTGATCTGGGTTTTTACCTGGGCATTGGTGGTGTAGTTACCTATAAAAATGGTGGGCTCGACAAAGTTTTACCGCAAATTGATCTAAGTCATATCGTTTTAGAAACAGATTCTCCGTATCTTTCGCCCGTTCCGCACAGAGGGAAACCCAACGAAAGTTCCTATTTGATATTCATCGCCCAAAAGGTTGCAGAGATTTATCAAACAGACCTTGAAACCGTGGCCGGTATAACTACCGCGAACTCAAAACAGATATTTGGTGTGTGAACCTACCGAAAGTAAACTAAAATTATCCTGATTAATGAGCCAGATACTTATCATCTATACCGGGGGGACAATTGGTATGATGACCGATCCTGTAACCAAGGTGCTTAAGCCCATCAACTTTGAGCAGATCATGGATAATGTGCCTGAGCTGGAAAAGCTAAACTGTAAGATAAAGGTGCACTCGTTTGATGAGATCATTGATTCATCCAACATGAACCCTGCCATTTGGAGCGAGCTAGCCGGTTTGATTCAGGACAATTACGACGATGTTGACGGCTTCGTTATCCTGCATGGCTCAGACACCATGGCCTTTACCGCATCGGCGTTAAGCTTTATGCTGGAAAACCTGGCCAAGCCTGTCATATTCACAGGGTCGCAATTGCCTATTAGCGCTATACGTACGGATGCCAAGGAAAACCTGATGACGGCTATTGAAATAGCCAATGCCAAAAAGAACGACCGTGCGCGCGTACCCGAGGTTTGTATCTACTTTGACTACAAGCTGTTCCGTGGTAACCGCTCTTTTAAATACAACTCTTCCAAATTCGAGGCGTTCCGGTCGCCTAATTACCCTATACTGGCCGAGTCCGGAGTGCATTTGCGCTTTAGTGTTAATGACATACGTCAGCCTAACCAGGACGCTTTAACCGTGCATACTAACCTGGCTAATGACATAGCCGTGCTTAAACTTTACCCCGGCATAGGGCCCAAAGTGGTTGAGGCTATTTTAGGTGCCAACGTACGCGGTATTGTGATGGAGACTTTCGGCGCGGGCAATACCACCACCGACCAATGGTTTATTGATCTGCTTAAGCAGGCTGTTGACGGCGGTAAGGTGATAGTTGACATCTCGCAATGCAAGGTGGGTACCGTTGAGCTAGGCCGCTACGAAACCAGCAAACAGCTAAAAGACATTGGCATAGCCACAGGTTTCGACATGACCTACGAAGCGGCCGTTACCAAAATGATGTTCCTGCTGGGCCAGTCTGAGGACCCTAAAGAGGTTAAGCGACTGATGGAGGTTGACCTGCGCGGCGAGTTGACGGAGTCTTAGCAGGCCGACAGTTTGCATGGGTGTCCCTGTTCCAAAAAATATAAAGCCTTAAAGTTTTCCAAATTCCTTGACGGTATTAACTTGTTGTTGATCAGGACCTTTGCATTTCAACGTGGAACAGTTTGGAACACTTTGAAACTACTTATAAGTCAGTAAAGTTAGCTGTAAATAGCCTCTAAGTCGCTGATAATTAAAATATTGAGAGGATTTTAGGTTTTTGGCTAAAAATGGAACAGTTTGGAACGCTTGTTGAGTAGCCTTGGAACAGTTTGTTGATATCCCGCAATATGGGCGATTTTGATTCTAAATTTATTGTATCGCAAATTTCACAACCAAGCTGCCTTTCTTTCCATAACTTACCGGTTCATAAAATCGTTGTCCGTAACTAACAGCGGCGCTGAT
This sequence comes from uncultured Mucilaginibacter sp., assembly GCA_965650195.1. Classification (GTDB taxonomy): domain Bacteria; phylum Bacteroidota; class Bacteroidia; order Sphingobacteriales; family Sphingobacteriaceae; genus Mucilaginibacter. Next base: position 11,373 of record CBFGNU010000078.1, read on the forward strand.
GTACATATTACCCAGTGGATCGAACGTTATGCCGGTATACTGCATGGTGACAAATGAAAACGTGCTCTTAAGATCATAAAACTCTGAAGAATTTAGTGCCTGGTTTACCGTAAATAAGGGGCCGAATGTACAGCATCCGCCCGACGCGGTAGAACCATTGTTATAGGACGATCCGGGTAAAAACAAATTGCCTGCAGCGTCTGTCGCCAGCATAGATGTAAATGGCAAAGTCATCGGGCCTTTGCCTCCTGTCCAGCTGGCCATTTGCTTTGGAATTGGCCCGATAGTACTTACACCGCCCATGGGTGTTATCTTACGAATGTAATAAGTATTGCTCTCTGCACCCCAGGTGCCATAATCACCATCACTTACATAAACATTACCGGCGGCATCCGTTGCAATATGATCAAGATTGCCATAACTGCCAAAAGAGGCTCCGGTACCCTGTCCATCCACTTTTCCGGCCGTTGCTTTACCCGCAAAAGTACTCACCAACCCCGCCGGAGTGATTTTACGCACCCGGTAAACATCCGTTATAAATAAGTTTCCTGAAACGTCAATGGCCATCCCTTTCGGGGCTATAAATTGGCCCGAGGCACCCACTGCATCAGTATATCCAGAAACGCCGCTGCCCGCAAAAGTGCTTACCGCCCCGGTAGGCGTAATTTTATATATTTTAAAATCATTGGTTCCCACAGTATAAACGTTGCCTGTTGCATCAACCGCTATGCCACCCAACTTAGTGCTGCTGCTACCTGCTTTAGCCAGCATACTTTTAACCCCGGAGGCAGAAATTTTAAATACCGTGTCGGTATTGGTATTTACATATATATTTCCGGCGGCATCGGCAGCAATGTTGGCAATTGAATTGCCATCGAACGTATCAGCGGCCGGGATTTTAGAAATAATAAAGGATTTAACCGTAAAATTTGCCGCGAATGAAATGGGCATATCATTATTAGTCACCACAATTGCCCCGCTGGCAGCTTCTGCCGGTACCATAGCGGTGATCTGGGTAGCTGTTATTGATTTTATGATGCCGGGCTTATCGTTAAATTTTACACTCGTTTTGAGAAGAACGGTATCAAAGCCAGTACCCGTAATCGTTACCACCGTTCCTTTCATCCCCTGCAGAGGACTAATATCTGTAATAACAGGTTTTGAATCTGGAGGCACGGTTTTTTTACATCCCGCTAAAATGACGGCTATGGCAAAAAAGACAACAATTAAGGGTTTAATACCAAGGGCTTTCATTTCATAGAAAAAATGCTTTTCGATGCAAATATGGTTAGGTAGCGGCACTTATAACGCTTTAAGCTTTCGCTGTTTGACGATTTTTATTTAAGGTACAAAATAACTATAAATAGTGAAAAAACACACGCTTTCAGGCTTTAGAAATAGTTGGAATGGTCCGGTATCGCCATACTACTTATAAGTCATTAAACTTTGCTGTAGGCTCCCATTAATCTGTTGATTACGATTTCTGCATTTGCTGTTGGAAAGTTAAAATAATAAATTCGGCCGGGCGACTGATGGCCACCAAAACCGTTATATTCATCATACCGTTAAGTATATCATCCCCTGTCATTGTACTGCCCAGCCCTACAGAAACGCTGTAAGCGTCAGCAGGCGATGACCCGGCCAGCGCGCCCTGCTTCCAAAGATTATTCAGAAAATTGCTGATCATTGTTTTAACCGTAAGCCAGGTATTGGCCGTATTGGGTTCAAACACATAAGACCTTGCCGCCAACTTAACCGACTGCTCAATCATTATCACGGTTCTGCGCACGTTAACATAACGCCAGTCCTGGCTATTTCCGTCGAGCGTACGCGCACCCCATACAAGTATTCCCTGCCCGGTAAAAAACCGAATAGCGTTTACCGATTTGCCATCCATATCGCTTACGTTAAGGTCGGCCTGTACATCATCGTTAATATCCATAGTGGTGCCTACCGCAGCAACAACACTGATGTTTGCCGGTGCTTTCCATACCCCCCGGCTGCCATCAACGTACGCATAAAGTCCGGCCATGGCGGGGCCCGGCGGCAGCACATTGGCTACGCTGTTAGCCGCTGCAATAAGCTGTTTATAGTTAGGGCTTAAACTTATCAAGGCGTTATGAGCCTGCATAAGCGCAATGGTAGTTTCAGGCAACAGGTAATAAGGATCGGCAATTATTGCTGCTACCGCTTTGGAAATTAGATCGGTGTTTATCGCCATAAATGCGGCTTGGGTAGCGGTATCCTGCTCTATGTAGGAAGAATAATTTTGCAAATTGGCAAACGTAATTTCACTGCTTTGTACAATGGTGGTTTTTAGCCAAGGGAAATAGGTTACCCCGTATGCAAGGGCGTTTATACCCGTATTATCCCTGAAATCGTGCACCGGATCATTACCCATACCTGCCCCGATAGCATTCGGATCAGATGTGGCCGCTCCGCCATAAATATCTAAAATAGCTATCAGGCTTTGTGAGGTCTGGCACTGTAGTAGCGTTAAACCAACCAAAGTATAATAATCATTATGCGACAGAGATAATGCATCCGGCATAAGTACCATGGTAGGTTCCTGCTCGTTTTTAAGCAAGCCTAATCCTGTTTTAAAATCGCTAAGCTGTATTGGACCGCTGTAATTACCTACAGATATGATGTAACATGAGCCGCCTCCGTTTTCAAAAAACAATCGGATACTGTTGTAGAGGTATAATATAGGTGCCCCGGGCTGAGCTTGGACATTTACATGGCTAGCATTAATATTTATCAGCGGCATTATAGCGGGCGG
>CBFGNU010000079.1:0-14046 GCA_965650195.1 uncultured Mucilaginibacter sp.
GGCATACAAAAAAGCTATAACGCCTTTACTGCCCGAGATTATGAAGGTGGCAAAAGATAAATACAGCATTTTTATTATAACACAGGAAAATCTGAATAAATTAGCCGACAAGAATTTATTAGATAGTTACATTAACTATTATGAACAAACCTTTTAGAAAGAACGATCAACTTACGCAGCAGGATATACGCAGATACAACGGATACATCTGGAAATTTGTAGCTACCTGTTTTGCTATAGTGTTATTGTTAATAGTATCTACTGCTTTAGGCTTATTTGATCCGTTGCCATCTTTGCGTGAGCTGGAAAACCCAAAGAGCAGCCAGGCATCATCAATACGTGCCTCTGATAATACCGAAATTGGTAAGTACTACCAAGGCCAAAACAGGACAACAGTGGGCTATAGCAAAATATCCACCAACGTTATTAATGCACTTGTAGCTACTGAGGACAATCATTTCTATGATCATTCAGGTATCGACTTTTGGCGGACCTTCAGTATAATAGGATACAATCTGGTGGGCAAAAAACAAGGTGGTAGTACTCTTACCCAACAATTAGCACTCAACCAATTTTCTAAAGATGGTAGGGCCCATGGCTTTTTTGCCCGTGGTTTTCAAAAGCTTAGTGAACTAATTATTGCTGTGCGATTAGAAAAGCATTATACCAAGCAGGAAATTATTACCATGTATTTAAATACGGTTCCGTTTGGTAGTAATAGCTTTGGCATAAGCGCCGCCGCCAGCACTTTTTTTAATACTACTGCTGATAAATTAACTGCAGATCAGGCCGCTTTGTTAGTTGCAGTAGTAAATGCACCAACCCGTTACTCGCCGGTTAGGCACCCTGAGAGTGCCTTAAACAGACGTAATTTTGTTTTGGCACGCATGGCCGATGAAAAATATTTAAGTGAGACGGAAGCAACGGAGCTACAGCAAAAACCATTAGGCATTGACTATCATCCCGTAGATCACAATGACGGATTGGCACCATATTTCAGGGAAGAATTAAAAAAAACGGTAACAGACATATTGAAGCAGGGCAATTTTGTTAAAAGTGATGGCACCCCTTACGATCTGTATCACGATGGGTTGATAATTCATACCACTATTGATGCCAGCATGCAGCAATATGCCGAGGAAGCACAACGTGAGTGGATGCGGAAACTTCAGCATCAGTTTAACATGGAATGGAAAGGTGTTAAATTATCAGCCAGAATAAGCAACTATGATGTGCGGATAAAGCAAGGCATACGCGAGTCTGATCGCTACAAGCAATTAAAATTAGAAGAACAATCAGACGAAGATATACTAAGAAACTTCAACACGCCCGATACGCTGAACTTGTTTACCTGGAAAGGGAGTATAGATACATTAATGAAACCGATCGATTCGGTTGCGTATGCCCAAATGCTGCTGCGTAATTCATTAATGAGTATGGATCCTACAACCGGCTACATTAAGGCTTGGGTGGGCGGTATAAATTTTGAACATTATAAAAGCGACCAGGTAAAAGTAGGTGCGCGGCAGGTGGGTTCAACTGCTAAGCCATTTACTTATGCTACAGCCTTAAAAATGGGCTATTCGCCTTGTATGAAAGTTAATAACGTGCCTATAACCATCTCAGGGTATGGATCAGCAGATTGGACGCCCCGTTCGGCGGGAAAACCTGTGCCTGGTTGGATAACCCTAAAAACGGCACTGGCACACTCCCAAAACTGGGTTACCGCGTATGTGATGAATGAAATAAAACCCGAGCCGGTAGTTGAGATGATCAAAAACCTTGGTATAAAGGAACAAGTAGACCCCGTACCAAGTATTTGCCTTGGCGTATTTGATGCTACGGTGATGGAAATGACGGGGGCTTATTCTGCATTTGTCAATCACGGCATTTGGACGGAGCCCACCTACCTTTTGCGTATTGAGGATAAAAACGGCAACCTTATATACAGCAATACACCCAAGGTTAAACAGGTTATGGATGAAGAGGTGGCTTATAAAATGACGGATATGCTGAAGGGAGTAGTTACGGAAAAAGGTGGCACTGGTCATCGTGTACAATGGATGTTTAATTTGAACAACCCTATCGGCGGAAAAACCGGTACTACGAATGATAATTCTGACGGTTGGTTTATAGGTGTAACGCCAAAATTGGTTACCGGAATTTGGACCGGCTGCGAAAAACGTGATTTCCATTTCCGGTCGCTTAACAGTGGTGAGGGAGCCAATTCTGCGCTGCCTATATTTGGTCTGTATATGCAGAAGGTTTATGCTAATCAAGCTTTAGGTATAAAAAAGGACCTGGACTTTGAGCTGCCCAAAAATTCAACCGGTATAAACCTGGATTGCAATGCTTACGAACAGCAGACCCAGGGTGCAGGTGAGGTAGAAAAGAAGCTGGGATTTTAATACAGGATGAGTCAGTTTGATTACAGGGAAGCTTTAAAAAACATACCGCATAAGCCCGGGGTTTATCAGTACTGGAATGCTGAAAACGAGCTGATATACATCGGCAAGGCGAAGGACCTGCGTAATCGTGTTGCATCTTATTTTAATAAGGACCTAAACGTTAATGCCAAAACTAAGGTATTGGTGTCGCGTATACGCAAGATCACCTTTACCATTGTTGATACTGAGATTGATGCATGGCTGTTAGAAAACAGCCTGATAAAGAAGCACCAACCCCGGTATAATGTAATGCTGAAGGATGATAAAACCTATCCATGGATCATCATCAAGAACGAGAATTTTCCCCGCATATTCTGGACACGACGCATAGTTAAAGATGGCTCTAAATATTTGGGTCCGTACGCGTCTGTAAGCATGATGCATGCCATACTTAGCCTTATTAAGGATACTTATCCTTTACGTACCTGCAACCTTGCGCTAACGCGCCAGAATATTGACGCCGGTAAGTTTAAAGTGTGTTTGGAGTACCAGTTAGGCAATTGTAAAGGCCCTTGTCAAAACTATCAAACCGAGGATGACTACAGCCACAATATAGAGGAAATAACTAACATCCTGAACGGCAAGATAGGCGCTGTTCTGCGCACCATGAAGGCTGAAATGGATGACGCTATTGCCACCATGAACTATGAGCTGGCACATCGCCTTAAAAGGAAGTTTGACCTGTTAGAGAACTACCAAAGCAAATCAACTGTGGTTAACTCTTCTATTACCGACGTGGATGTTTTCAGCATAGCGAGCGAGGAGAAATACGCCTTTGTTAACTACCTTAAGGTGATGAACGGCACCATCATCCAAACGCAAACCATTGAACTGAAGAAACGCCTTGATGAAAGCGATGAGGAGTTGCTTGAGCTGGCCATAAGCGAGTTCCGCACGCGGTATAGCAGTACCTCAAAAGAGATCATTGTGCCTTTTAATCTGGATATAGAAGACAGCGCCATAAAGTTTACAGTGCCTAAACTGGGCGAGAAGAGGAAGCTGCTTGACCTATCACAAAAGAATGTGCAGTTCTTTAAAAAGGAGAGGATAGACCAGTACGAAAAACTGAACCCTGAGGTACGCACAGAGCGCCTGCTTACCCAGATGATGAAGGACCTGCGCATGAACCAGCTGCCACGGCATATCGAGTGTTTTGATAACTCTAACTTTCAGGGCAAATACCCGGTATCTGCTATTGTGGTGTTTAGGGATGGCAAGCCATCGAAGAAAGACTATCGGCACTTTAACGTAAAAACTGTTGAAGGGCCCAATGACTTTGCCACTATGGAGGAAGCTGTATTACGCCGTTACCGTCGCGTTTTGGATGAAGATACCGGCCTGCCGCAGCTGATAGTTATAGATGGGGGCAAGGGCCAGCTATCCGCAGCCATAAAAAGCCTTAAGTTATTGGGTATAGATAAACAGGTAACGGTTATCGGCATTGCCAAGCGTTTGGAGGAATTGTATTACCCCGGAGATCAATATCCGCTATACCTGGATAAAAAATCAGAGACACTCAGGGTGATACAGCAGCTGCGCGATGAAGCGCACCGCTTTGGTATAACCTTTCACCGTAAAAAGCGCGATAAAGGCACACTGGTTACAGAACTAGAGCTGATAGAGGGGATAGGTAAGACGACTTCCGAGAAACTGCTTAAATACTTTAAATCGGTAAAGAAGATTCGTGAGGCCGACGAAACCACCTTACTTGAAGTGGTTAACCTTAAACAAGCCAAGGCTATCTTGAGCTATTTTGCCGGAGGTGATTAGAACGATACAGGGTAGTAACCGGTGTTCCAAAAAATATAAAGCCTTAAAAAAATTAATTTTTCGTTGACGGAGTTAAGCAGCTGTATATCAATATAATGATATTTGAATGTGGAACAGTTTGAAACACTTTGAAACTACTTATAAGTCAGTAAGCTTAGCTGTAGATTGAGACTAAGCAATTGATTATAAGGGTATTGAATAGAAAACCAGTTTTGCGCTCTTTTTGGAACAGTTTGGAACAGCGAAATTTGAATTTGGAACGCTTCCTAAAACAAAAAAAGCGATGGGATCAACCCATCGCTTTTTTTTATCTGCCAGTCAAACCAATGACTGATCACCAATGACTAATATTGCCAAAGGTTAAGTTCCCAATCGCGTAGTTCCTTTTTAAGGCGTTCTGATTCGTAAAGGCGGTCTATACCTTGCGCGTAATCTTTTATACGCTCATCACGATCATTTGATACTTTAACTATAACGCTGGTGAAAATACGTTTCATAAACATATCGTCAAAGCTCAGGCTTGTGGCGTCGTTATTGCGGTTAAACGCTTCTTTTGTAACTAAAATTTGGCGTGCAGCCGGGAAATAGACCCAAAACGCAGGCTGATAATCCAGGTTAACAACGGTAGCGCCCGGAACTTTCTCTTTTATCATGGGCGCAATACCAATAATACGCGGTTCCAAAACACCTCTCTGCTTGTCAAATACCCAATCCTCTTTTATTCTGTAACGAACAACGCTATCCGGGTTAAATTCACCCGCTTTCATTGATGAGCTTATTATATTACCGTCCCTGTCTCTTTTTTCAACCAAAGTGCTATCAGCCATGGTTAACATAGCCTTATCAGGCGTTAGCGGAACAGAAAAGCTATCTCCATTAGGATCTTCTTTGGTTGGGATAGGTGAGTATGCCGTCAATTCGCCGGCTTTAATGGCATCCATTAAAACATCAATTAACCTTGCTTTTGGCGATGCCAGGTATTGGTTCATTTTTTCACGAACATCAATTTCACGCCATACTCTTTTCGCAAAAGCTACATCAGATTCGCGCAAATTGGCATAAGGGGTTACCTTGGCCTGAATAAAACTTTCTTTTTTGTAATAGCCATCTACCGGCCTGTCAAATGGTTTGGACGGCTCGGCGGTTACCGGCGCTAGGGCCACTTTTGGGGTAGTATCAAGCGGTGCGATTGTGTTGTCACGTTGTGTTCCTCCCGCGGCTACCCTTGCAGCAGTATTTTTAGGAGCGGCCTTTTTTACAGCCTTCTTTTTTGTTTGCGCAAATGATGTTACGCAAGCCAAACATAATACCCCTATTAAAAGTCTCTTTCTCATATATGCCTAATTTGCATTTAAAACTATCGGGTCTAAACCAACCGGAACGCCATCAGGCCCAACTGCCAAAGCATCCGTAAACACCACTGTTGTGCCAGGTGTTATTGTATTCATTGCCTGGTGCATGGCTCCGGTCAATTCATCGCCTGAGGCTATTAGCTTTATGGCATCCTGCCTTGGTTTAACTATTATTAATGTAAAACGGGTAACTCTAAACTTGGCATCAAAATCAAAGTTGTCCAGTTTAGCTACCAAGTAATCCTGCGCTTTTATATTAGCCGTGCTAACCGATCCGCCTGATTTGCCGGCAAATTGCCCCTTTGGTGGCGGTATACGCTTAACACGGAACAAAGTTGAACCTAACACAGACGTTTTACCCGGAGCTAACTCGCCTGATACAGTAACTGTAGCCGTACCGGGGTTGCTTACCATCACAGTATACTTCCCGTCGGCGCCTCTAATACTGCCGCTGCTTATGCTTAGTCTTAATTTATCTTTTGGTATACCAGGCGCCGAAACCGAAACCGGGTTAGGCACACCGATATAAAATACATTCATTCTATCAGGCGATACTACAGCCGAGGGACGGGCAACAGTGTAAGTTTGCGGCGTGGTTTTGTATTCTTTTATGCTACCGTCTGTTTGTTTAACCTTAATTGTACCTATCCAGGTATGTACGCCTTCGCTGCCAGTGCTACCGGTATATTTTCCCCGCCCTGCTTCTGTAGTAAGCCTTGCACCATCCACTGTTATGTCCGGTGAAGATTTTGAGTCAGATGCGGTCAAAAATACTTCGGCTGTATAAGGCTGGCCCACCAAAACATAGCTGCTAGGCGCTACGGCCACTGCCGAAAACTGGTCAAGGTTAACAACTGCCTGATCAACCTCACCTAATATTTTCTTTACTACCTCGTTCTCTGCGTTCTTTGCATCGGCCTGCACTTTAACAAGAGCGGTCATCGCCGCGCCCATTGGTATGCCTTGCCCAAAGTTAGCGTTTTCCCAATCTCTGCTTGGGAAACCCTTTCTTTTAAGAGGAGCATCAGCTCTTAGTGCAAGATTCATACCTGTACGATCTTTCGCAGGCAAAAGCGCAATCAGTTTTTCTCTTGTTTCATCTATTTTTTTGTGCAATTCGTAAGCCTTTTTCTTGTCAACCATATAACGCACAGGTACGTCTATATTCTCACGTCCTTTATAGTCATTTGTAGCGGCATTAAACCCACCTGTCTCATCCTCAAGATATTTCTTGATAGATTCTACATAGTTCGTTAGGTCGCTTGCTAATTTACTTGCCTGCTTTGCCCTTGCATAAATGGGTTTAGCACGTTCAGCCTGTTCTTTTAGCTTTGTTTTTTCAAAGGCCGAAAAAGTATTGTCGATCCCGGTTTGAACATTTTTTTTTGAAGCCGTTAAACTGTCACTTATATTTTTAAACGCGTCCATTAGGTTGTCCGGAATACTTAAGGCAATTAAGCCTAAAAGTACCAGGTACAATATACCTATCATTCGCTGCCTTGGGGTTTGTTTGCCTCCCGCCATGTGTTATGATCTATTTAAATTGTAAGCGTCAATTATATGATTAAACACGAGGTTGATTCATAGCTGAAAGCATGTTGCCATATATGGAATTCAATGACGATAGGTTTTTAGCTAATCTGCCCACTTCCTCTTTAAACTGTTTTGAGTCGTCTAAAGACTCATTAAAGTTGTTCATGGTTAATGAAAGATTTTGATAAAATTTATTCATTGATTTTAAATGAGCGCTTGAATCCTGCAGTTCCAGCTCGTAAACGGCATTTAATGCAGAAAGATTCTTCGCTAAATTATTTACCTGCTCATGGTATGCTTTTGAGTCGCCTTCTGATCCGGCCAGATCTGTTAAATTGGTTGATGCTTTTTCAAAAGCAACGCTTAATTTATCATAGCTTGCTGTGGCAGTTTTAACTTTTTCAGTAAAAATCTCGGTAGCTTCGCCGGCATCGGTAACGCGGGCTATGCCTTTTACCTTATCACCAAAGGTTCTTAAACCTTCGCCCAGGCTGCCTATCAATTCAGGACCAATCTTAGCATCAGCAAGCATTTTATCCAACGCAGCGGTGTTTGAGAAGTTATCGCCACCACCTATTGCTCTTGCTGAAGATTTAGGCAATTCGCCGCTAAAGTCTTCACTTAATTCTGGGTAAACGCGCGTCCAATCAACTTCTTCGGGTTCGTCTTGAAAGCCTAACATAAAAAACAAAACGGCTTCTGTCCCTAAACCAATAGTTATGAACCACTCACCATACGCCCAATGCTGTATTTTGAACAATAAGCCTATGATAACGATAGTTGCACCAAAGGAAACAAACTTATTTATCCAGCCTGCATTTGATTTTTTTTTACCAGCCATAAATTTTTAATGAAATATGTTTTATAATTTTTTGATCTGTTTATCTTCTATCCAAAAGGTCGCGACCCGGGAAACTTGTTACACAACGGAACCCGATGTATGATTTTGCAGTATCCTGATATTCGAAGCTGCGGGATGAGTTTTGAAGAAAATAGCCTATGTCTTTCCATGAGCCACCTCTTACCACCTTACGTTTCATAACTTCAGCGTCAGTTGCTTTGGCATCATAGTGGAATGTTGGCGAAAGGTCGTTTACAAATGTCGACGCTGACTCGTCAAAAGCTGATGACGTCCATTCTGCTACGTTGCCTGCCATGTTATACAGGCCAAAGTCATTCGGAAAATAAGAGCGCACTTTTACAGTGTAAGCACCGCCGTCGTCAGAATAATTACCACGGCCCGGTTTAAAGTTGGCTAATAGGCAACCTTTCGCGTTTTTTATATATGGGCCGCCCCATGGGTAGTCTGTGCCTATCCTGCCGCCACGTGCTGCATATTCAAATTCTTCTTCGCTTGGCAGGGCGTAAGCTGCGCGGTGAGCCTGGCGTCTTGAATCTTTGTACGCTTCGTTATAACGCGTGCGCCATACGGTAAATGCCGTTGCCTGGCGCCATGTTACACCTACAACAGGGTAATCTCTGAATGATGGGTGCGAAAAATAGCCTTCAACCATAGGCTCATTTGCGGCGTATGAAAAATCTTTCAGCCAAACCAAAGTATCAGGATAAATCGCTACCGTATCGCGCATAATAAAATCAGAACGTTTTTTTGTTTTATCGTATGCATGGTTGGCAGCTTCGCGCAATTGCATTAAGGAGTAATTGTATTTTATAAGCCTTACATCTATCTCGTCGCGATCAAAAATGCGGTCGTCGCCCTGGTAATACATGGTCTGCAGTTTTTGCCTGTTATCAGGCTGTCCTTTACGGGCAGAGGCCCAGATAGGATTTCTGCGTACATATTCCCAATTGATATACTTTTTGCTGCCTGCTGCAGGTGCTGCAGCGCCTTTAGGTGTTATATAGTACTTAGGATCGTTTAAATAATTGACGATGGCAATGGAGTCGCGCACCCAATTAACAAACTGGCGATACTGGCTGTTTGTAATCTCGGTTTGGTCCATAAAAAAGGCAGGTATAGTAACCTGCTTTGTTTGGGCAATTTGAGCAAAAGTAACGTCTTGATCAGTTTGGCCCATTAAAAAGCTACCGCTCGGCACGTATACCATGTTATATGGCACCTCGGGCTTAAAAGTTTTTGACGGGACTCCGACCACTTCACCACGATCTGCCGAACTGCCGCATCCGGCTAATACTCCTGCAGATAAAACAGCAATCAAAATATAAATATGCTTCATTTCTAATTAATCAAACCTTTAACAACAATTATAATTGTTATAGCTCCTCTAATATATTAAAATAATTTACTCAAACGTAAAAACGTTGCTAAAATAGCATAAATTATCATTTTAACAGCTAAATATATTTTGCATTTAAAATATTAAAGCAAAAGTTTTTGTTTGCTCACTATCAACGCGTTGCGTTTAAATGGCTATTATTTATACGGGAAATGGTGCTGAATTGTTTGGATAATTTAGAAAACAAGCACAGAATTATTTGTTTACCTGTTTAACATATTGCTCTATTGCCATAGTCATTGAAGGCGCGGCCGGTGTTGGGGCCGGTATATCCAATATTAAACCTGCCTCTAAAACAGCTTTATGCGTGGTAGCGCCAAATGCGGCTATGCGGGTATTGTTTTGCTTAAAATCAGGAAAGTTTTTATAAAGCGATTGAATGCTTGACGGACTGAAAAAAGCAATTATATCATAAAAAACCTCGGCAAGGTCTGACAGATCGCTGCAAACTGTGCGGAAAAGCACAGCAGGCGTAAAATCATACCCGTTCTCCAACAAAAACTTTTGGGTTTCTTCGGCAGCTACGTCAGAGCATGGGTATAAAAACTTCTCGCTTGAATGTTTTTTAAGCACTTCGGCCAGATCGCTGGCGGTTTGTTTGCCAAAAAATATTTTGCGTTTGCGATACTGGATATACTTTTGAAGATAGAGGGCGATAGTTTCTGAAAGGCAGAAATACTTCATATCAACAGGTACTTCAAAGCGCATTTCTTCGCATATGCGGAAAAAATGATCAGCAGAATTGCGGCTCGTAAAAATTACGGCGGTAAAGTCGGCAAGGTTTATCTTGTCCTTTCTGAAATCTTTAGCCGGTACGCCTTCCACATGAATGAAAGATCTGAAATCTATTTTCAGGTTATGTTTTTTCGCAAGCTCGGCATAGGGGTTCTTATCATTTTCGGGCTTCGATAATGTAACCAGTATGCTTTTTACCTTTTTCTTTCTCTCTTCCAATGCTGTTTATCTATCGTTTATAAAACTCAAATATTATATTTCAGTGCCTTGATCAAAATTAAAATAGGGCAAATTTCGAGGGCACAAAGATAGATAAATAAATAAAATTTATGAAATCGAATATTTGAAATGATATTCATGCTGCTCCGCAGGTAAAGCCACGCAAAAACTACTACCAATAATAAAAAAACCACCACTAACAATATCGGAATAAATGCAGCGGCAAGCAGGCTGAAACAAAGTGTTACCGGTAAAAAAACAAAAGCCGCGTTAAAATAGGTTAGATAAAGCAGTGCAATGTATTCTTTTACTACGTTTTTAGCATCAAAAATAAAGGCAAGCGCCTTTAATACTAAAAACTTAGCGGCAAATAATATTACAATAAGGGTTGATAGCCACAGGAATAAACCCAGGCCGCTAATGCTATAATATACATTTTTATAATTGGCCAACTGGTACAGAAACAAACCAAACGTTAAGCCAAACAAAACAAACAGGCCAATAAAAGCGCCGGCGCTTATGGTACTTTCCTCTTTACCGCTTATTTGAGAAAGGCTGCGTTTGCTGTAAAATGACCAGAACACCTGTTTTATTTCGGCATTCCATACCAGGTTGAGCAGTGCTGCATAGAGCAATATAGCCAGTAGCGCTATTATTATCCATTTGTCGCGCGTGTAGCGGATGTGACCATTGCCGAAGGCACTTTTAGGTTTATAGGGAAGATCTAAAAAATTGCGACCGTGATAGAGCTTTTCTTTTAAATATTCGGCTACGTAACGGTTGGTGGCATTATCATCGGGCAGGCGCACGTACTGCATGGCAACAGAATCTGCAACAAACTTTTCCCTGGTCCGTTCTGCCCGCACCACAGAATCGAGCACGGTTAAAGCGCCTGTATCGCGCACCTGGGTGCTGTAATTTCGGCGCGCAGGCATCGAGTCGCGTTGCGCAAAAGTTGCGGTAGCAGTAGCAATTAACAGAAACCAAAGTAGGATAACACGCATTTACAAAGGCTGTGGAAGCAATTTGAGCAAAAGTAGCTAAATAATAAACTTATAAGGAAAAGCATTTGAATATCGCTTCATGCGCCATCTGCATATCCGCACATCTACATATCTGCACATTCTCTTACCTTTGCGCCAATGGCCGGTATTTACTTACATATTCCGTTTTGCAAGCAGGCATGCTATTATTGCGATTTTCATTTCAGCACCTCGTTAAAATATAAGGACGAGCTTTTGCAGGCGCTTATTAAAGAGATATGGCTGCAAAAAAACTACCTGCAGGGCGAAACCATTGAAACCATTTACTTTGGCGGAGGCACGCCTTCTTTACTGGGTGAAAGCGAATTGAACCACCTGTTGGATGCAATATACAGCAATCATACTGTAGCATCCGATGCGGAGATAACACTGGAAGCTAACCCGGATGATCTGGACAAAGCGAAGGTTAAGTCGCTGCGCCAAACGGCCATAAACCGTTTCAGCGTTGGGATACAATCTTTTTTTGATGATGATCTGTTGTGGATGAATAGGGTCCATCGCGGCGACGAGGCGGAAGCCTCAGTTAAACGCGCGCAGGATGCCGGTTTTGAGAACATTACCATTGACCTGATCTATGGATATCCGCTGCTTACCGAACATAAATGGAAAAGTAATTTAGATAAAACTTTTGAGCTGGATGTTCCGCATGTATCAGCCTATTCCATGACGGTGGAGCCTAAAACCGCGCTGGCTTCCTTCATCAGCAAAAAGGTTTATCCACCCTTGAATGACCAGCAAAGCGCCCGGCAGTTTGAGCAGTTAACGGATGCTATGGCCACCCATGGTTTTGAGCATTATGAGATCTCTAATTTTTGCAAACCGGGGCATTACTCGCGCCATAACGCCAACTACTGGCGGGGTGTAAAGTATTTGGGTATAGGTCCGTCAGCACATGCCTATAACGGTGATACAAGGCAATGGAATGTCGCTAATAACGCCAAGTATATTCAATCCATCCAAAGCAATACTATCTCTGCAGAAGTGGAGGTATTGACGGAAGAGAATCGTCTAAATGAGTATATCATGACCTCGTTACGAACCATGTGGGGGCTTGATCTGGATAAGCTGAATGCTATTGCCCCGGCATCAGCAAGCGTGCTGCTAAAGGCTGCTGATACCTATTTTGACAGGGGTTGGATAACACGAAAAGAAAATATTATTTACCTCACCCAAACAGGTAAACTCTACGCAGATGCCATAGCTGCCGATCTGTTTTTTTAATTCAAGCTGTTGTTTATTAGCTATTTGAGACTTTGCGCGTACCTACGCATTTAATGGGTATTTGGTTTAAAAATAATCAAAACCTGCGGCTCTTAGAAACATAGGCTCCAAAAAAACTGCTATCTGCATCGCTGTCGTATCTGCTAACAAATAACAACAAATTTAAAAACATCTATGAAAAAATTAATTATCGCGGCGTTTGCTTTAGCAGCTATAGCAATTAGCCCAAAAACATTCGCTCAAACAAAAATGGTTGGCGGCGCAGCTATGTATCCAACAAAAGACATTGTTGATAACGCTGTAAATTCAAAAGATCACACTACGCTTGTAGCTGCTGTTAAAGCTGCAGGTCTGGTTGAAACGTTAAAAGGAAAAGGACCGTTCACTGTGTTTGCACCAACTAATGAGGCTTTTGACAAACTGCCAAAGGGCACTGTAGAAACCTTGGTAAAACCTGAGAACAAAGCCACGTTGACCAAGATTTTAACCTACCACGTAGTTGCAGGCAAATGGAGCGCCGCCGAGATTGCTGCAAAAGTAAAAGCCGGTAAGGGTTCTTTCGAAATAGCAACTGTACAAGGCGGTAAACTTTGGGCAAAAGAAGAAGATGGCAAACTATACCTGGTTGATGAAAAAGGCGGAAAATCATGGATCACTATTGCTGATGTTTTTCAAAGCAATGGCGTTATACACGTGGTGAACACGGTATTAATGCCTAAGTAAAAATCTTCAATCTACCTACTGAAACAGAAAGGCTTCCTATGCGGAGGCCTTTTTTGTTATATCTGCATTTATTTAATGGTGATAGGGTTACTTTTTATCATTCTGCGGTATCAATTAAAAAAAGAAAAACAACCCCAAAAAGACCGGCCGGTGCAAAGGGGATTTTAAACCTACTTTAAAATCTTAAACATTATGAAAGCAAAATTATTAGTGATGCTGGCCGGCATCGCCATGCTCGCAGCATGCAAAGGCAAATCAGAATATTCAGCAGATATTGACAGCCTGATGCAGGATACCATGCTGGTTAAAACTGCCGGTATGCGATTGAAGGTTAAAAACGTTCAGCATGCTGCTGAGAAAATATCAAAACTGGTAGCCGACAAAAAAGGTATGGTGATGCACCATAACATGCAGTCGGAAGTTGTGAGCAGCCGTGAGATAAAATTGAGCGATGACTCCGTGAAGAAACTCACAGTTTTTAATACCAATGCCGACATGACGGTAAAGGTGCCCTCCAATTTTATTGAGGCATTTATGGATTCGGTTAACCACTTGAGCACGTATGTTGATACGCGCAGCATGGATATTGAGGACCGCACCGCTGATTACGCGGGCGAGGTGCTCAAAGCGAAAAATAGAGAAACGTCAATAAAGTTCCGCGAAAAAATAAAACCAACTCATGAGGGAGCCGACAGTATTTTAGCGATAGCTGATAATATTGTGGACAGGGAGGTTGCCAATATAC
>CBFGNU010000080.1:0-14046 GCA_965650195.1 uncultured Mucilaginibacter sp.
ACCATTTACCAGATGATTTAATAATACGCTGTTGCGTATCAAAATCAACATATATTCTTCCGAAGCGCGGGTGATACCCCTCTGCCCATTCAAAGTTATCTGTAAGCGTCCAAATAAAGTAGCCGTTTACCTTGCAGCCCTCGTTTTTAGCTTTAAGTACTTGTTGCAGATAATCCTGTAAATAAGCAACACGTAAAGGGTCATGGACACTGCCATCCTCGTGTTTATCAGGAAATGCCGCGCCGCTTTCGGTAAGGTATATTTTTTTGATCTGTGGGTATTGGTTGTATTTGTGCAGCATGTGGTAAATAGATTGCGGCCACACCTCCCACCCCATTGCCGTTACAGGTACATTACGTTTTTCAGCTTTAACCAAAGTAGCGTGTATGTAGGGCGTAAAAAAGGAATATTTCACAATTTCCCGCGTGTAATTTTGCAGACCGATAAAATCAAAGTCAAAGGCCAGGTTCTCCTCATCGCCGGGTAACATATACTTTTTAATACCCTTTAGCACCGGCAGGTCCTCAAACGGGTAGCCTAAACCCAATACCGGTTCAATAAATAAGCGATTAAGCAATGAATCAACCCTTTTGGCTGCAGCAATATTACGTGGCTTATCAGAGTAAGGGTCAATGTACGAGCACGAAAATGTTGTTCCTATTTCGGCATCTGGAAGTATCTCTCGTAACATCTTCCCCCCTGCCGCTATACTTAAAATAGCATGATGAACAGCGGGCAGAAAATTGCTTAAACCGGTTTTACCAGGGGCATGTATACCGAAGAAATATCCTGCACCTGTAAACACCGACGGTTCATTCATCACCATCCAATGCTTAACCCTATCGCCAAAAGCATTAGCGCAAACAGCAACAAAATCTGTAAACCAGGTAACAACCTCGCGGTTAGTCCACCCGCCTTTAAGTTCAAGTGCGTGTGGCAGGTCCCAATGATATAACGTTGGCCAGGGTTCAATACCCAGCGCCAAGCAATAATCAATTATTTTATTATAATGATCAATCCCGGCCTGGTTAACATCGCCGGTACCGTTTGGCATTATGCGCGACCACGAAATAGAAAACCTGAAATTTGGAATATTAAGCTGTTTTATCAGATCAATATCGTTCTGATACTGGTTATAAAAATCGCAGGCCGTATAATGGTGGCTGTTTCCGCGTATCTTGCCTTTTTTTCGGGCAAATACATCCCAAATAGATTCGCCCTTGCCATCGGCATCGTGCGCGCCCTCAATTTGTACAGCAGCGGTTGAAACACCCCAGATAAAGTCGTCGCCAAAAAGCGCCTTACTAACAGGTGTGTTGTTGTTAAAAGATTCCATTAAATTGAGCTAACGAGCAGCCCAAATTGTATATTATAATTTGATAAAAAAAATCCCTTTAGCGGATTAGTGAATAAAAGACGACCTCATGCTTTTTGAGATCATCCAATCGCGTAAGCTGTTAAACAAATTGATTAAGTATTTCATGCTCTATTTCTTTATGATACTAAGGTACGGCGGTGATATGACGCTACTATAACAACAACATTATCATATTGTTAAGCAAATTTCTTTTTTTAGGATATTAAATCTTGATTGCAATACTTATTTTTAGCTCAACCCGCTCTATATATGGAAATAAGCTATTACGATATAACACTTGCTTTCGGATTATCCGAAGTAGTGCTCGCCGTTGTTAAGAGATCAAAAAAAACACAAGTTAAAAGTAATGCCGATAAAAATTCCTTGCTCGTCCTCTGGGTATGTATTGCGGGTGGCTTAATGTTAGGCGGTTTTGCGCCACATTATATCAATTTAACTTTTCCTGCGCTAGCCTGGATACACAATGCCGGCCTTGTGGTGCTTTTGGCGGGTTTTTTAGTAAGATGGTTAGCTATTCTGCAATTGGGTAAAATGTTTACTGTTAATGTAAGCATTAACAGCGGACATCAGCTTAAAACCAACGGACTTTACGGTTTGGTAAGACATCCCAGCTATCTGGGCGCTTTGCTCATTCTGTTAGGTATAGGTTTGTTTACCGGTGATGCGGCCGCTTTAATTGTTGTATTTATTCCACCATTACTGGCGTTTATTTATAGAATGCATGTAGAAGAAAACGCTTTGGTAGCTGAATTTGGCCCGGAGTATGTAGACTATAAAAATAAAGTAGCCCGTATTATTCCGGGTGTTTATTAACGAGGTTCTTGCAGTATGCTTAAAGAATATTTTACCGAACTTTTTAACTACGACAGGCATGTAAACCTGCAATTTGCAGCGCTTATAAATGCAGCCAATAATAAAGATAAACCCGCCGAGCTAATGTCCCATTTGTTAAATGCCCAGCAAATTTGGCTGAGCCGTTGTCTGGGAACCTCGTCTTCCAATTATCAGCTGTGGCCCAAATGGGAGCCAAATACCTTTAATAATATCATTATAAATAATCACCACGAATGGGCGATCTTTTTAGATACCGATATAGATCCGCAGCAAATTATTGTCTATAAAAATTTTAAGGGTGAAGAATTCAGCAGTAAGCTTATTGATATTTTAGCTCATGTTATTAACCATGGCACCCATCACCGCGCACAAATAGGGCTGCTTTTAAAACAAAACGAAGGTATTGAACTGCCATCTACTGATTATGTTCATTATGTACGCGGCTTGCAATAAAAGCTCGAATAGTGATATAAAACATAATAAACGTTAATTTTGGTTTCCCAATCCCAAAATGATGAAAAAACTGAGCGTCCTTTTTGCCTTTATTGTTTTAGCCCTTGCTGCGTGTAAAGATGATAAAGCATCCGAAAAGGTATTATTAGACGAAGTGATCAGAATTCATGATGACGTGATGGGAAAGGAAGAGTATCTAATGCGTAACAAAATGAAATTGGATACCCTCTTAATGCCCGGATCATTAAATGATAAATACACAATAGAAGAAAAGGCCGCTATAAGTGCTGTACGCTTTAAATTGACAAAAGCCGACGAAGCGATGTCAAAATGGATGGAGGGTTTTGACCCGGAGTTAAAAGGGAAATCGCACGAGGAAAAGATTAAATATTATACCGAGCAAAAAAAAGCCGTAACCAGAATTGATTCCATATTTACTGCTGTTATTGAAGGTTCGGATAAATATTTGAAGAAAATAAAAAAATAATATGAGAAAACTGATAATTGCAGGAGTTGTAATTTCAATGTGGACTGCCTGCAAATTTAATGATGATGTGCAACGCTTGCCAATAGCCGGCAATCGTGATGTTGTTGCAAAAGTTGTTAACGGGCAGACTGTTACTGATACGGTATACCAAACCATCCCTGATTTTAAAACCGTTAATCAATACGGCGATTCTATTAAGAGTATAAATCTGGATGATAATATTTATGTGGCCGATTTCTTTTTTACCACCTGCCCTTCTATTTGCCCGGTGATGCACCGTAATATGCTGAAGGTGTACGAGGAATTTAAGGACATGCCCGATCTGAAGATCATATCATACACTATTGATCCGAAACATGATAGCGTAGCTGTACTTAAAAAGTATGCCGACAAATTGGGCCTTGAGGGTAATCGTTGGTGGTTATTACAGGGGAATAAGGAAGAAATATACAAGCTATCAACCAACTACCTGGTTACCTTCCCGGTGGAGGATGCTAAGGAAAAATTTATTCATGATGGCTTTTTTATATTAGTGGATAAGCAAAAACGCATCCGTGGCCAATACGACGGTACTCAGCCGGACTCCGTGGCTAAACTTATTGCAGATATAAAACTGCTTAAAGCTGAACCCGAACAAAAATGAAGTGGAGAGTAAGCGGCTTTCTTGCCCTGTTTGTTTTTGTTTTGATAGCATGCCAAAGCGAAGAGGAATTGGAGTTTGCGCGCTATTATTCAGGCGGCAGCGTTATTTATCAAAGTAAATGTCAAAATTGCCACGGTTCTGATGGTAAAGGTTTGGCGGCTTTGATACCGGCATTAACACAAATAAAGACTGACAGAAACTTAATAACCTGTTTGGTTAAATATGGGTCAAAAAAATCAATAAATCCGGCTGATAAGACGTTTGGC
This sequence comes from uncultured Mucilaginibacter sp., assembly GCA_965650195.1. Lineage (GTDB taxonomy): Bacteria > Bacteroidota > Bacteroidia > Sphingobacteriales > Sphingobacteriaceae > Mucilaginibacter. Next base: position 4,062 of record CBFGNU010000080.1, read on the forward strand.
GGCGAAATGCCCGCTTCTGACCTCGCCCCTGTTGATATTGCCAAGGTGCTAACCTATGTCACCAACTCTTTCGGCAATAAAATGGGTACTATCAACACGCAGCAGGTGGAGGCGGATCTGAAGGATTGTAAATGATCCGTTTGATGGCAGCCGCTATTTTTCCACTTCGGACTTAATAGTTTTTCCGGTTTCCTTGTCGATTTTTTCAGGTAGTTTTTTAACGTTCTTTTCAATTTCCTTTTGCTCAACATGCACAGCATATTCAGCAGGTTCTATACGCTTACCTCTAAAATCAACGTATGCTTTGGTAAACTCGGCACCGAAGTATAAAATAGCCGCTGTATAATACACCCACAAAAGTATGGCAATTAAAGAACCCGCCGCACCGTAGGTAGAACTATTTGCCGACGACGCAACATAAATACCAATAACCAAACGGCCAAGCATAAATAATACCGAAGTAAAAATAGCCCCGGATCGCACATCCTTCCAGGAGATCTTTGCATCTGGCAATACTTTGAATATCACCGCAAAAAGTGTGGTAATTACTATAAAGCTGATGACAACGTTAATTGCATTAAACAATAACACGGTAATGTCTGGTAAATAAGTCTTTAGCTTGTCGCTTAAGGCTAGCAGCACGCCATTAACCAAAAGCGAAACCAGTAACAAAAAACCCAACGAAATTATAAGCGAACCGGACAATAAACGGTCCTTCAGCATTTTTAACCAGGCTTTTTGGGGTTTTGCCTTAACCTGCCAGATAATGTTTATAGATTCTTGTATCTCTCCAAAAACAGTGGTAGCGCCAATTATTAATGTAATCGACCCGATGATAGCCGAGATAGTAGATTTGCCGGATAGCTCCAGCCGTGTTATCATATCCTGTATTTGCTTGGCAGCATCATTGCCTACAAAATCGTTAATTTCGCGAAATAGCTGCCCCTGAGTAGCATCTCTTCCTAAAAACACACTCGCCAAAGACATTACTAATAACAGTAATGGCGCAAGGGAAAATACTGTATAGTAAGCCAGAGAGGCGCTGAACTTTAGTGCCATATCATTGGAAAAGCCAAGAAAAGCGGCTTTCATTATGATGAATCCATTTTTAAAAGCCTGTTTGGTAAAGTACTCCTTCATAACCTGAGCATCTGGCTGTTCTATTCTGAACATCATTTATAACACAGTGTTTGAGGTAAATTGCATTTGTTTGATTCTTACAATCGAATCCCGGCTTTAATCTCCCGACTTTCGGACTTTCCCCACTTCCGGACTAAAAACCTATCTTTGTAAGGCAAAACGTTCTATCGCTGTTCCGATTTATCGGAATGGAGGAAAGTCCGGGCAACACAGAGCATCCTGCTTCCTAACGGGAAGGCGCCGTCAGCCGGCGACAGCAAGTGCCACAGAAAATATACCGCTTATCAGCAATGATGAGTAAGGGTGAAAACGTGAGGTAAGAGCTCACGGCTTTCCCGGGCGACCGGGATCGCGGTAAACCTCAGGAGTTGAAAAACCAAATAGGTCCTGAACGCGGAGTTGCTCGCTCCCACTCTGGTAACAGAATTTCAGGATGGGTAGGTTGTTAAAGCCTGTTAGCAATAACAGGATAAGATCAATGATAGAAACCCGCTTGCGGGATACAGAACCCGGCTTACAGCTTTGCTGCTGATTTAACGCCCCGGACGCAAGGATGGGGCGTTTTTTTTGTTAATAAGGTGTTGTTCTGAATGAAAAAATCTGACTGGTAGATGCATTGCCGCCCGGGTCGCGGGCAATAACTTTCCAGTAATAGATTTTATCTTTGACTATATTCACGTCCAAAAAAATGACCGTTACAGAAGCAGCTGCAATAGGTAAAGCATCTAAATTTGTACCGAAATAAACGTCATAAATTAAATTACTCCCGTCCACATCGGTCGCGTTCCATTCCAGCCTGGCTTTTCCGAGATATGATGCTATTACGTCGCTTGCTTTAGGTTGCACCAGTTCTGCAGGAAACGGCGCATAATTGATAACACCCGGACCCGAATTGTATAGCTTCCAGACATCGCTTTGGGCAGTTTTATTTGTTTTACCTGAACTTGATATGATATACCAGGAATACGGTGTGCCCAGTAACAAAGCAACGCTTACTGTGTTGCTTTGTGTTTTCCTTGTAATAGTTCCGTTTGTAAAAAGGTTTTTCAATACAAGTGTTGACGTGTCAGCATTTTCTCCTTTTTGCCAGCTAAAGCTTACTGTACTTTCCATTGTGTTAATGTTGGTGCCAGATACACACGGCTCATTATTTGCAGGTGATACCAGCATGCTCTTGGTAACCTGTATTTCTTCTTTAGTTGGCGGAGTGTTCGGGCTGTCTTTTTTACAGCCTGCAAAAAAAACTATTGCCAAAAGGCATATCCATTTGCTTACTGTTTCCATATTTTATAAACCTTGTTTCTAACTTTTAACACATATGTCCCTGACGGTATAGAGGAAAGGTTCAGTCGGCCCTTGCCATTCTGATTGTCCAGGTTGATAGATAATATTACTTTTCCATAAATATTCAACAACTCAACAGGAACAAGTTCAGCCTTATCATCACCCAGATCAACATTTAGCCAATCAGTAAACGGCACAGGATAAACCGGCGCGCCATCAACTTTTATCAGTTTTTTAATAACGCCCTGGCAGTCTTTATCAGTAGTAACAATAAGTTCGTTGGTACCCCTGGCAAGGCTTAGCCTTAATTGAGACGCGGTAGTGGTGTACATAAAACCGTTTAAGGTTACATTGTATTTGTCGCCCCCCTCAAGTGTAAGCATTACAGTGTTTACGACCGGATCCACCTCCTGGTAAACTATCAAATCTTTAGGTTGATCAACTTTAATTGTAAACTCCTGTTCAAATTCAGGTTCATTGGTCAGCGTAAAAACAAGTGTATACAAACCACCTTTGAGGGCGGTTATTTGCTTTGTTTTTTTAAACTGATAGTTAGTGTTTGCAATGTTTTCCCCCTTGATCAAAACGTTGTAGTCAAGTTCCTTTTCGGCAGTTATAGCAATAACACCGTTATCAGCACCTTTACAGGTTAAGCTTAGCGCAGAAATTTTAAAGTTATTGGCAGGTAATGGATATTGGACTTTTACCCACACTGGATCAGAAACAAGCACCGTACCATTTATAGATGTTGAAAAAGTGTATTTGCCTGTTTGTGTGGCAGTATAGTTATAGCCGGTAGCGCCTGCTATAAATTCTCCGTTTTTATACCATTTGAAATTTGTTGCACCATCTATAACACCACCATACAACAACACACTTCCTCCTTTATCAAAAACCATAGCGCCACCGGGATATATAGTTGGTTTACCGGCATATTTAAATCCGTAAAAAAAAGCGTTGCCATCGTTTCCTGCTACATTTACAGCTCCACTCTCTCCGTCTCCAACTATCGCTTTTATTTGAGTATCTGAAACTATCGTAAATGATTTTGCTTCAACTTTGCCAAATGTTACACTGGTAACCTTGGATAACATAGCACCGTTTATGGTAACCTCGTTGCCTGCTGTAGCAGTTGTCGGCGAAAATGATGTTATACCAGTTGCTCCGCTTGTGTTACGCAAAATTGCAATTATGTCGCCCCCTAACCCGCATAGTTCCGGCTTGCCATCGCCATCCATGTCAACAATTGATAGATGCTTTTCTCCAGGAAGTTCAAAGCCAGTCCCTCCGGCAAATTTTATGTCGCTGCCGCTGATATTTTTATAGGCAAATGATTGTTTGGGTCCGCTTGCTACAAGCAAATCAGCGTTACCATCGCCATTTATATCGCCAGCTGCTATGCGACTAACTGACGGAATTCCGGAAATGGTGTATACAGAATTTAAGGTAATATTTCCGATGCTGCTAGTATTCTTCAAAATAATTACTGATCCGGTAGTTTCAGGCGATGTGCCTTTGCAGGAAACTGCAAGGTCTATTTTGCCATCTTCATTAACATCTATTGCTGCTATATCTACAGGTCCAACGCCAACAGAAATATTTACCGGTACAGCGTACGATTCCGTACCCGGCACACTTGTATTTCTATAAACCGAAATTTGCGGTAATGTGGCGCTCCTGGTAACAACATCTGTTTTGCCATCGCCGTCTACATCAACCAAAAAAGCATTGGGGAATTTTAAGTCAGTACCGGTAAACCACGGTTCTGTTTTACCGTCACCATCCATATCTTTAATATAAACAGCGTTGGTAAAACGCGATATTGCGTACTTTTTTTCAGTGTAAAAAGAGGTATAAACTTGCGTTAAGCTGGTAAAGTCTATAGTGTAATCTCCATTCCTGTTAAGCATATAAATTTTAGGTACCGCTTCATTACTAATAGCAACATATACAGGCCCCGAATTGAAACCATCATTAAGTCCTTTGGAATTAAACTGATAGCCGAACGCAATTTTACCAACCGTGCTCTCATTGTTGTCCAATCTGGCATGGTAATTACCTCTTGACGAGAATACAAGGTCACTTTTACCATCATTGTCAAGATCACCAATAACCATATTATATGATTCGTTTCCACCAAAAACTTCATACCTACTACCGTAATTTGCAAGTGTAATATCATTACCTCCCGCAAAAGTGAGTGTAAACGGCAACACTGAACTTGCTATTTTTTCATTTACTGTTACAGTTAACACATCATATGAAGCATTTGCAGGTACCTCTACTGATAATTCGGTTTTAGAAGCGCTTGTCACTTTTGCTTTGCCAATTCCGAAATACACATGGTTATTTTTTGGTATCGTACTGAAATTATTTCCTTTAATTTTTACAATGGAACCGGCATTACCTTTTTTAGGAGAGAAATCTGTAATAACAGGTTGTGGCCCATCGAACTTGAATCCCGGTCCCGCTAAATCTACACCAAATTGATTGTAAACCAATATCACTCCCGAATCGCCTTCTCCCAAAACCGCTTTTATTACGGTGTTAGATTCCACGGTGAAAGATGCTACGTCTATCCCGCCAAATGTTACCCTTGTTGCCCCAATAAAGGCTCTGCCTGTTAAGGTTATTGTTTGTCCGGCTTTGCCTGTTGAGGAGGATACGAAGTTTATCATTGGAACTGATTTATAAACAAAACCCGGTTTGCCTCCCGCACCATACATACCGGTAACTGTAACATCTCCTGTTGCGCCCTCGTTTACAACAGCTGTTATTGTATTTTGCGAAACCTGTTTAAATGAAGCAGCTTCTTCGCCGCCGAACTTTACCGAAGTTACGCCATAAAAATCCTCACCTGTTATAGTTACAGTTTCCTGGCGGGCAACAACTGTTGGGGTAAATGAAGATACCTTAGGTAGCGGTGGGTCGGTAAAAACAAACCCCGAAGCAGAGACGGTTCCATCAGCAGTACTTAATACAATGTCGCCGCTTTTGGCATCCCTCGGCATGGTAATAATAACGCTTTCATTAGAAACAACTTTTATACTATTGTAGCCAATGTCAACTCCCCCAAGAGTTACTTTATATGTAGTTGACAAGTTTTTACCCGTGATACTCACAGTCTGAAAATACCACGTACTTGTTGGTGTGAATGTGGTTATTTGCGGCGCGCCGATGATATTGTTTCTTAATAGATTAATATTCCAGTCCACATCTACTATATCATTCTTTCCGTCGTTATCCAAATCTCCAACCAATACATCCCTATTATCCGCGTTCTCTAAAACAACACTTTCATTAAAATCCACACTCCCCAGTCCTTTATTGCTTGCGATTATAAGGCTGTTAGTTGTTCCGGCCACTACATCCGGAAAACCGTCTCCGGTAATATCGGCAACGGCCAAAGATCTTAGCGGGTAAGTAGTGTTAATATAAACACCCGGTGCAAAACTTATATTTCCCGCCGCAGAAGTAGTGTTTTTATAGATCGAAATTTGCTTACCACCCTCGCTTAGGGTTATGATATCATTAGTTCCGTCTGCATCCACATCGGCAACTTTAGATATTTTGCCACCTGAAGAGGAAGGTGTGGTTGCCTGATAAGTAAAATCAGTCCCGGGCGAAGCAGTTGTATTTCGCATTACATAAAAACTATAATTGGTTGACACAACTACGTCGGTCTTGCCGTCGTTATCAACATCCTTAGCATCCAGGTGTGTAACTGATGAAGCCGCACCAAGTTGCTGTTGAGAAAATGAAAATGTTTTTGATGCGGTGGCTGTAGTATTTTTTAACAAGATGGCTTTGTCATAAGTGCAGGCCAGTATATCCACTTTGCCATCCAAATTAAGATCAGCCAGCGTTATTTTTTTCACTGATGGAACATCGTATTCTGTTACTGCATTAAAAGTTTGGCTGTTAAGTTGCCCGGGCGTTTGATTGATATAAACGGCAACTTTTTTAAAGGAATCATAAACCATTACCATGTCAAGCGCGCCATCACCGTTTAAATCAGCGAAATTCAGGTCGAAAATTTGATATAATATATAACTATGTACATTGAAACTGGCTGCTAATGTGAATGACTGATCAGTTAAAGTCCCTTTGACTGATGTATTCTTGTAAATCTGAACTTTGTTACCATATAGATCTATTCCACCAATGTCAAGCTTTCCATCACCATCGATATCAACCAATTGCAGAGATGGATAGCTCAAACCCTGATAATTAGGAACATTGCTCCGCTGGAAGGATCTTTCTGTAAAAGCTTTCTGCTCGCCCTTATTAGACGCTGTTATAAATGATTTAGTAGAAACTGCCTGCAAACCGGTTGTCTTGTTAATTACACTTATGGGTTGATAGGTTGCAGAGTACGGAACGGTTACCGTTATAGAAGTAGAACTTGCTGAAATAACATTTGCCTTACCACCTCCAAAATAAACAACATTATCTGCAGCCGATGCACCAAAGCCGCTGCCGTTTATGGTAACCGCTGTCCCGGCTGGCCCGCTTACCGGACTAAAAGAACTTACAATCGGGGCCTGGGCTAATGCCGCGTAAGAAATCGCGACAAAAAAGATTAGGATAAGGTATCGCTTCACAATATTTAATTACCATAAAGATAATAATTTCCTTTGTTTCTTTACGTCTTGCGCAAACGATTTAGATGATTTATATCTGTTTTAAGCACATTCTATACGCTATGCGTAACTATTAATAAGCCGAAAACAACTAATTTGCAGCGTTTAAATTTCGTAGTTTAAAACCTGCGAAGCAACCGATTTAACCCAATTAAAATAAATAAGCAATGAAGATGATCTTAGTAGCATCCAGAAACTTTATTTGGATATGTGTACTTGTGTCGCTTGCGTTCAGCGCCAAAGCTGACGACGGGCATGACCTGTGGCTAAGGCCGGTAAAAGCAAAACCGGTAAAAGTGGTAGGTGCAAATGCTAAATCAGTAATGATGGGCATCGCCAAAAAAGAAATAGAACAACGCTGGTTAGGTGATGAAAATGCTACAGTAGCGTTCAGGATAGTAAAAGATCCTACCGTTAAGGCCGATGGTTTTAGAATAGCAGGAAACGCAATTAGCGCTACCAGCGAAAGCGGAATACTTTACGGCGCGTATGAATTACTACGCCGCCAGCAGACCGGCGATTTGAGCAATGTCATTTCTAATCCTTCTTATAAACTAAGAATATTGAACCACTGGGATAATCTGAATGGAACAATAGAACGCGGCTATGCCGGTAATTCTATCTTTTGGCGCAGCGGCGATAATGCCTTTACCGTAACGGATAAAGACAAGCAATTATGGGAGGAATACGCACGCGCTAACGCGTCAATTGGCATTAACGGTTCTGTGCTGAACAATGTAAACGCTTCGGCGCAAATGTTAGGTACTGATCAGTTAAACAAGCTAAAAGCCATTGCAGCGGTTTTACGTCCTTATGGTATAAAAACATATTTATCCATCAATTTTGCATCACCTATCGGTTTGGGCAAGTTGCCTAACGCTGATCCGCTGAACCCGGAAGTTATAAAATGGTGGAAAGAAAAAGTGGCCGAGATATACAAATTAGTGCCTGACTTTGGCGGTTTTTTAGTGAAAGCCAACAGCGAAGGACAACCCGGCCCGCAGGATTATAAACGTACACATGTTGATGGTGCCAATATGCTTGCAGACGCTTTAAAGCCCTACAACGGCATTGTTATGTGGCGCGCGTTTGTTTATAACGCGGCCGAAAAAGATCGCGCTAAACAGGCTTATTTGGAGTTTATGCCTTTTGATGGTCAGTTTAGAGATAACGTAATAATACAGGTAAAGAACGGACCTATAGATTTTCAGCCACGTGAACCATTTAGTCCCTTGTTTGGGGCTTTAAAGAAAACACCTATTATGCCTGAATTACAGGTAACGCAGGAGTATTTGGGCCACTCAGAGCAGTTGGTGTTCCTATCAACCTTATGGGAAGAAATGTTTAAAAGCGACACCTACCAGGAGGGCAAAAACAGCACAGTTGCACGTGTTACGGATGGTAGCATATTCCCACAGAAATATACCGCTATAGCCGGCGTATCCAACGTGGGCCTTGATACCAACTGGACCGGCCATGATTTTGCCCAAGCCAACTGGTACGCCTATGGCCGCCTGGCATGGAATGACCAATTAGACAGCAAAACAATAGCTGATGAGTGGATAAAGTTAACCTTCGCTCCCGCTGACGCCAATAATGTATGGAAAAATGGTTTTTTAGAACCCGTTAAAAAAATGATGCTCGAAAGCCGCGAAACAGCTGTGAATTATTCAATGCCTTTGGGCCTTCACCATACTTTTGCGGGTAACCACCACTACGGCCCGGGCCCTTGGTGGGCTCCACCGGGTACCCGAAAAGACTGGACACCTGCATACTATCACCAGGCCGATGCTAACGGTATTGGTTTTGATCGAACAAAAAAAGGCACAGACGCTGTAAGCCAATATCATGAGCCGCTGGCATCGCAATTTAATGATGTGGCGAGCACTCCAGAGATGTATTTACTATACTTCCACCACTTGTCATGGGATTATAAGATGAAAAATGGTAAAACCCTATGGGATGACCTGTGCTCGCATTGGGATATGGGTGTTAAACAAGTACGCCAGTTCCAGGTGGTGTGGGATAAGGTTGAGCCGTTTGTTGATGCGCAACGCTTTGCCCGCGTTCAGGAAAAACTGCGTCGCCATACCCGTGATGCACAGTTTTGGAAAGATGCCAACATCTTGTACTTCCAGCAGTTCAGTAAGCGGCCTCTACCTGATTATGTGGAACGCCCCATTAATAACCTGGATTATTATATAAAAACAAATCCGCTTACTATGCAGCAGGCACCGGCGCCAAAGAAATAGCTGTAATAAAATAACACTAAACAACAATGCCTCCGCTAATCGGGGCATTGTTGTTTAAATATTTGGCTTATCATAATTTTTACAACCAACTCTCTCCGTTATTTTTACTTTTGCGCTAAATTCTATTCTGCATGACAAATAATATTAAACTAGACGTATACCACGGTGTTGAAGCAACAGTGAACGCTTACATTTTTTCTGACAACCAAAGCGTTATCCTGGTAGATTGCCTACGCAACAGCGAAGAAGCAGGTAAACTGGCCGCTCAGATCAAACAAATGGACAAACCCCTCACCCATTTGTTCATCACCCACGGGCACCCTGATCACTATACCGGCATGAATGTTATTAAGGCCGAATTCCCGGATGTGAGGATAGTGGTTAATACACCCGAAATAAAAGAAGACATCATTAATTTTTCTACCTGGATGGAAAGTGTTGGATGGCTGGAAAAAGAACCTGCCTTAAAACCGCAAACAGATGCCAATCCTGATGGATTTGACTACTATGGTAACATCAGCGTTTTAAAACGTGGCGAACTTATACTAGCCGAGGGTGCTGTTATAGAAGCCTATAGTAACTATGAGTCTGCCGAGTGCGAGCACCTTACAACCCTTTACAGCAAAGACCTGAAAGCTTTCTTCTCTAATGATTTTGTTTACAACG
>CBFGNU010000081.1:0-13982 GCA_965650195.1 uncultured Mucilaginibacter sp.
GTTGATTTAAACGGCAAGCTTACCCAATTAAATGTCGATGCAAAAAAAGCAAGTGGAACGGCATTTGGCCCTGATGGCAAGCGTTATACCGTAGCAAACGCAACCAATCAGATTATAAGCTATGACGATAATAACAAAGCAACTATTGTTGCAAGCGATGTTATTAACGGCAACGATATTGCTATTGGAAACAACGGAAACATGTATGTGACCGCTCCAAATGGCGTTGACAAGCCAAGTAAGATATATCTGGTAAGACCCAACGGCCAAAAGGTTGTGGTAGATGAAGGTTTGAAGTTTGCCAACGGACTGGCCCTAAGTGTAGACCAAACTATGTTATATGTGTGCGAATCGGCTTCGCATTGGGTTTATGTTTTTAATATAAAGGCTGATGGAACTCTTACCAACAAGCAACGCCTGGGTTGGCTGCATGTACCGGATGATGCAGATAACGCATGGTCTGACGGCGTAAAATTTGATGCTAATGGCCGCATGTGGGTTACAACCAGAATGGGCATACAGGTGCTTGATGAGCAGAGCAGGGTGATTACTATAATCCCAACTCCTGGCAAAGGCAACCCTTCAAATCTTTGTTTTGGCGGGCCGAATTTTGATGTTATGTACGTAACGATAAACGATAAGGTATATCGCCGTAAGGTGGGTGTAAAAGGGGTAAAACCTTTTGAAAAGCCTTTCAAGCCGGAGATTCAAAGAATATAGCCGATGCTTTCATCACTTGATGTGTTTGTTCCGGAATAAGCGGAACACACCGGAACAGAAATTTTAGTAAGCATTTGACAGATAGCGCTTTGTAGTTTCAGGCCGGAACAAAGTGAAACAACTTATAGGTCAGGAAATTTAGCTGTAAACTTCACGTAAAATTCTGATTATCAGGATGCTAAAAATATGCTAATTTTTACTTAAGCATCTGAACAAAAACCCGCAGGTTTAAAGGCCAACATGGTGGTGATAAAAAAAGGGAGCCCCGCAAAAATACGAGGCTCCTTTTTCTATTTCGTAAATATCAGAGACAAAGAATACTGCGATATTAGGTATCGCAATCATTAAATGTCCTTATAAATTTTATTTCTTTTGGTTAGCAAACGGAAGGCTTGAAATATACATTACAACGCCAACACCAAAAACTATAAAGCCACCGAAAGTTAATGCTGCTTCAGCATTAAGTCCACTTTCAGAATCTGCTGCGTTTAATGCGTGCGGAGGAGTTAAAAAGAAACAACCTGCAATTATGGCTAATCCAACTACTGTTATAATAAGTCCTAAGTTTTTCATTTATTATATACTATATGGCGCAAATATATAAACTTTGATTTTTATTTACACTTCCTGCGCTAGTTTTATCTCAACATTTTTGCGTTTGAGTATCTATTCATTAGCCGTTATACCTTGACTCAATTCCCCCTGTATGTTGTCGCTTATGCACCTCACTTGGTAAGCAAGGTGCCCTTTATCTTTACATCAACAAAAACAGTTATTTGAAATAACATTTATAGGAGGAAAAAATCATGCAAAAAATAACCCCATTCTTATGGTTTGACAACAATGCCGAAGAGGCGATGAACTTTTACGTTTCTGTTTTCAGTGATGCCAAAATAGGCGGCGTCCATAAAGTGGGCGATAAAGTACTTACAGCCTCCTTTACTATCAACGGCCAGGAATTTATGGTACTTAATGGCGGCCCGCTTTTTAAATTTAATGAGTCGGTATCGTTTTACGTGAACTGTGCCGACCAGAGCGAGGTTGACTATTTTTGGGAAAAACTAACTGCGGATGGCGGAAAGGAAAGCCAATGCGGATGGCTGAAAGACAAATTTGGCCTGTCGTGGCAAATTGTACCGCAAATGCTTGGTTCTGTTTTGTGGGGACCTGATGCAGCGGGTTCACAACGCGCTATGCAGGCTATGATGCAAATGGGCAAACTGGATATTGCTAAGTTGCAGGCTGCTTATAATGGCTAAATCAAAATGTTTGCACTGTAAAAGTTAACGCAGTGCAAACATTTTAACAAATTCTTGCTTTACTACATTGGCATCCCGGGCGGTACTACAATTATTAGTTCCGTTTTCCTATTGTGCCGATATTTAAATATGCTATTCCGACCTTTTGCCTGTAAGTTCTCCATAAAGACGGTACTGTCTTTTGTGTTTATTCTAACTGTTTATTGCGCCGGCGCTGTGGCACAAGTAATGCCTGTTTTAGAGGTCCCAGAGGTTGTTGATTCTATTAAACGAAAAAGACCACCGGTAGAAGCTCCACGCGAAAAGCATTTTGGACGAGCAGCATTTCAAACGGGCATTTCATTGGTAACGCCATGGCTGTATGATAAGTTCGTTGTAAACAAAGATTACGCTGATATTAACCTGGCAAGCATGTGCCGTAACCTTAAACCCTGTGCATGGGAATGGGATAGAGATCCTTTTCAAACAAACCAGTTTGGACATCCCTATCATGGCAGTTTATATTTTACCTCTTTCAGGGCAAATGGTTATAACTTTTGGGAATCAATACCGGGTACTGTAGCAGGAACTTTGGTTTGGGAAACCCTGGCCGAAACCGAGCGGCCTTCTATTAATGACGCCGTTAACACCACCTTTGGTGGTATAGTTTTAGGCGAAATGACCTATCGGTTATCTAACATGATAGTGAACAACCGTGGCCGCGGCTTTAAGCGATATGGCAGCGAAGTGCTGGCATTTGTGGTAAGCCCTATGAATGGCTTTAATAGAATTATTACCGGCAAGTTTGGCAAATCAACACGTAACACCACAGAACGCGACTCATCAAAAGTATTAGCAGAATTTGACCTCGGTTATCGCCGTTATAGTGCCGACAACCGTGGCAGGTTTGGCTGGTATGGGCATATGAAATTTATTTATGGCACGCCCTACCAGGGATATCGTACTCCGTTTAGTAATATAGTAGTAAACATTGAAGGAGGTAAGGACGACAGCTCAATGGTTAATGTGGTAAGTGTATATGGATCGTTAGCGGGTTGGCGCATACGGTCTAACAAAGAAATTAACCACGTTGCTGTTTTATCAGCCAATTATGATTACATCAACAACCAGTCTTTTTTTTATGGAGGACAAAGCGTCAAGATCAACCTGATCTCTGAATTTACTTTGCCAAAAAAATTCAAACTGACTACAAATATTGGCGCCGGCCCGATACTTTTAGGTGCAGTGCCTGATGATCATATATTCAATATGCGTAACTATGATTACGGAATAGGCTTTGCTGTAAATGGTGGAGGAACCATAGCGTTATCTGACAGGGTATCCTACGGGCTGCATTATAATGGCGGGTATCTTAACACCATAAATGGCAATTCTTCGCATTATTACCTGCACGCCGTATCAAACGAACTGGATGTAAAGGTCATTAAAAATTTCTCTGTTGTAGCTGAGTCGGGATATTTTACCCTGCAAGGAAATTATAAGAACTTTCCGGATGTAGTTAAAAATTACCCTTACGTGCGTGCATCGGTACGGTATACTGTAAACTTTAATAATGGTGACAGGTATAAATTCCAGCCGCGTTAAGCTTTGTGTTGCTCATTAGCCATTTTTATTTCTATCCGTCTATCGGGGATGAACCATATACAGGCAACAATAAAATATAAACTGAAACTTATATAAGTGTTTACAAAAGCCAATGCGATAGCAGCTAAATAGAACGCCAAAGATATTTTCCCTTTCCAATCACGGCCAAGGGCATTGGCTAATATTGACGCTTCACCTTCGTGTTTTACCAATACAACTGTCAGTATAGTATAAGCAACAGCATTCATTAGTAGCACGAATCCGTACAGCGCCATCGGCCAGGTCTCGGCAAAATGACTCTCTCCCATCCATGCAGTAACAAACGGCACCATTGACAACCAGAAAAGCAGGTGCATGTTGGCCCAAAGTACCATTCCGTTAATTGAACGGACAGTATGCAGCATGTGGTGATGATTATTCCAATAGATGCCTACGTAAATAAAGCTCATTACGTAGCTGATGAAAACGAACTGCAAAGACTTCAGATCTTCGAGATGCGGGCCGTGGGGTACCTTTAATTCAAGCACCATAATAGTAATTATTATGGCTATAACTCCGTCGCTAAACGCTTCCAGGCGATTTTTTGTCATATTTACGTTAATACGTTTCAATGTATAAAAAAACCTGGAAGTGTTTAGCTAAAGGAGTAAGTTTTGTTAATTAATAATCAGAGTATTCTGTAGGATATAAAAAAGTCTGTTCGTTTTTTGAAACGTTGCCTTTATATTGAGGATCCTTAGACAATGCTGAAAATTGAGGATCAGCAAAAAACACTTTCCATTTATCTGTATTTTCCTGTTTGTTATTAAAGGTTGTCATGTACATAAGGTTTGGCATTTTGCTTCCTGCTATAACTGCACCGTAAAAAACCGCGTTAAAGTTCAGCCTTTTAAAAATCCCCATTTCGTCGCCATCATTAAACATTTTTAATTTATTGGCATGCAAGGCCTCTGTAGCGCCCTCATAGCTGCGCAGCTCATAAACACGTTGCGCTTTAGGGCCTGTTAAATTAGGGACAGCCGGCTCGGGTGCTCCGCTCATTGCGCGTAAAATGATAGTTTCGATACGGGCATAAGGCGCTTCTTTAGATGGCGCTTCCAGGTAATCTTTTCCTGCTGTTAAATATTGCTGATCCTTCAACAATTTCTGATCAGTGGTCTCTAGTTCATCAAATGTTTTGAACGGAGCAAAAACATATATTTTTTTGTCAAGGCTATCCTGGGCTATTACTTTAAATACACCTACATTTTTAACGCCGGCTTTGTGCATGGCTGGTAAATAAGCGTTTTTAAAATAAGCATCGAGCCTATCTTCCTGCGCTTTGGTTTTAATGTGATACACTTTTATTTTGTAATAATATTGGGTTGCCGCCTGAACACGTATTCCTGAAAATACGCAGGTTACAAACACAAATAAAGCAAGGCAAGCTATTGGACAAGCTTTGTAGAACATTTTCATTTTATCGGGTTTTATAATTGTTTACTAAAAAAATTCAATCGAGGCAGTATTACTATTGCCAAAACAAACGCGGCGGTTACCAGCTTAAGCAGGTTGGCGTCAACACCAATATCGAGGGTGAACGCCAACACAAATTGAAATATCACGGCTCCCCCTAATACCAACGCTAAGCTTAACCACACAGATGTTATCTGCAACCAGCCTATTAATGTTTCGGCGATAATTACCGAGCCTAGACCAATAATTACTACGCCTATGCCCATGTTAATATCGGCAAATCCTTGCAGCTGGCTAATTAAATAACCACTTACTGCGGTAAGCGCGTTGGCTAACGCCAAACCAACTATTTTCATTCTATCGGTATTCACACCAAGGGCTCGAATCATCGTTTCGCTGTCGCCGGTTGCCCTCATGGCTATACCAAAATCAGTCTTAAGCAGGTATCCGATCAACAATGTAATGGTCAGCACAAATAACGATAATATCCAAAACGTATTGATATCCGCGTTATTACTAATTAATAAGATAGTGAATATAGACGGCGTATTTATAAGAGGTAGATCTGAACGCCCCATTACTTCCAGATTAACCGAAAACAGCGCATACATTACCAGTATTCCGGCCAATAGGGCGTTTATTTTAAATTTTGTGTGGAGTATACCTGTTATAGCACCTGCCATTCCGCCAGCCACAAGTACAGCAGGCAACACAAAACCAAGCGGTAAATGGTGGGTAAGCATTGTCGCGGTAACTGCGCCGCCCAGTGTATAACTACCATCAGTGGTGATATCGGGGATCTTAAATATCTTCATCGATACAAAAATGCCCAATGCCAGGCCAGCAAAACATAGTCCCTGCAATAGTGCTGTTAAGTAAAAACTCATTTTACAACTTCAAAGCTAGCAGGAATAACAAGATTATATTTCTTTGCGGCATCAGCATTATATACCCGCTTGCGCACTTTAACCATTTCACGCTGCAGCCCATCTGTTTTGCCTGTCTTTAAAAACTGTGCAGCCTGCTCGCCCGCCTGGTATCCCCACTGGTAGATATCGGCACCAAAAGCAGCCACCGCGCCACGCTGCACCAAGCCAGCCTCGCTGGTAAAAATAGGCACGTTTGCTGTGTTACAGTTTTTCAAAATGGTCTCGAAAGATGCAAACACTGTATTGTCAGGATTCGCGAAAAAAGCGTCGATGTTTTTGTCTAATAACGATCTGGTAACCAATTGCGCATCGGCGGAGGTATTTAATGGCAATGCTATTAGTGTTATACCCGCTGCATCCGATAACTGCTTGATATGCGCCATAGCATCTGCCGATTGTGGCTCTGCCTGGTTATAGATCATGCCAATAACCAGCTTTTTACCTTTCGGTTTAAGTAACTGAGGAATAATATTAAATGATGTGTCTATGTATTTTAGATCTTCCATTGTACCCAATAAATTAGCGGGAGCCTTTCCCTTGGCATCTAACACCTTCATCAATTCGGGCGTTGGCGAAACCATGCCAAAAATTGGGATAGTTTTAGTTTTTTGAACAGATGTAAGTGTAGATAACGTTGTGCAGGTTGCCAGCAGATCAACCGGTTCTGAAACAAAATAATTTACTATCTGTGTTAATGTAGGCTGGCTGCCCTGCGCATTTCTGTATTCAATTTTAACAGTTTTATCTTCCTCGCTAAAACCATTCTTTTTTAAAGCATCGGTAAACCCGGTACGGGCCTGAGATAATGTTGCGTCTTCCAAATAATCAACAAAGCCAACAATAGGTACATCACTCTTTTTTGAGGGCCAGCAAGACAGCATTACAAGGGCAAAAAGAACAACAGGCAAACAGCTTTTTATCTTCATGCTACTAAGTTAAATAAAATGGAGAGAATGCAAAAAACGCCAACGCTGGGGGTTTTTTACTATTTTAGCGTTACATGACTACCATAACATCTAAATTACCATCTGTTGGTACTACTATATTTACTACCATGTCTGCCCTTGCTACCGAGGTTGGCGCGATCAATCTTTCGCAGGGTTTTCCTGATTACGAGTGCTCTGCAGAACTGATAGAACTGGTTAATCAAGCCATGAAAGATGGCCATAACCAATACGCGCCGATGGGCGGAGTTATGAAGCTACGTGAGCAGATTGCTATAAAAACCGAGAAATTATATGGCGCAAAATACGATCCCGCAACAGAAATTACGGTTACTGCCGGAGGAACGCAGGCTGTTTTTACCGCTATATGTACTGTTGTAAATCCTAATGATGAGGTGATAATTTTTGAGCCGGCCTTTGATTGCTACGCCCCGGCTGTTAAGCTAATGGGGGGCGTGGTAAAATCAATGGAACTACAGCCGCCCAATTACCGGATTGATTGGGGAATGGTGCGTAAACTGATGAGTAACCGCACCAAACTAATCATTATTAACTCGCCGCATAACCCAACCGCTACTATTTTAAATGAGGAAGATATTGAGGAACTTACCGCGTTGGTAAAGGACCGGGATATATTTATTTTAAGCGATGAGGTTTATGAGCATTTAATATACGATGGCGCAACGCACCATAGCATGGCGCGTTACCCCGACCTTGCGCAGCGCAGTTTTGTAATCGCGTCATTTGGTAAATTGTTTCATGCTACCGGATGGAAAGTTGGTTACTGCCTGGCTCCTGCTTATTTAACGCACGAGTTTAGAAAGATCCATCAGTATATTGTGTTTAGCGTAAACTCGGCGGTGCAAACCGGGATTGCTAATTATCTGGAAGACGAAAATGTATACTTAAGCCTTCCGGCTTTCTTTCAGCAAAAGCGGGATCATTTTGAAAAAGGCCTGTCAGAAACACAATTTGAGCTGTTGCCGTCATCGGGTTCTTACTTTCAGTTGGCTAAGTATGGGCACCTTACTGATGAGCCGGATGTTGACTTTGCGTTACGCTTAACAAAGGAGGCGGGTGTAGCATGTATACCTACCTCTGTGTTCTATACACAAGGTACAGATCATCACATAATTCGCTTTTGCTTTGCCAAAAAGCAAGAAACATTAGATAATGCCGTTAATAGATTGATTGCTTTTAAGCTTTGACCCACCATTTAAGCCAAGGAAATAAGATGGAAAACTTAAAGATAACTACATTTCAGGGATACTTGTTTTGGGAAAACATTGATAAGAACCTACAAAACATAGGTTTACGCTTATCAGGCGGGATCCGCGAAAAAACGGATCTTATCATTTTACCTGAGATGTTCAATACAGGTTTTTCTATGAATGCAGCCCAATTGGCCGAACCTATGGGTGGTAAAACGATGGATTGGATGCATCAAACCGCCATAAAACACAGTTGCGAAATAACAGGCACCCTTGTGATACAGGAGAAAGGGAAATATTATAACCGGCTTATATGGATGCGTTCCGATGGCACCTACCAACACTATGATAAAAAACATCTTTTTACGCTTGCTAAAGAAGATGAGGTTTATACACCCGGCAATAAAAGAATAATGGTTGAATTGAAAGGCTGGAAAATTTGCCCTGCTATTTGTTATGATCTAAGATTTCCGGTATGGTTGAGAAACACAGGTGAACTGTACGACTTACTGTTAATAGTGGCCAATTGGCCTGAGAAGCGGGCCTCCCATTGGCGGGCACTGATAAACGCACGGGCTATTGAAAATCAGGCTTATGTAATAGGACTAAACCGGGTTGGGCATGATGGTCACGGGATCTATCACTCAGGCGATTCAAGCTGCATTGATCCCAACGGCAATACGGTTTACTATAAACGCGATGAAGAGGATGTTTATACCTTCTCTATTATTGCCGACGAAGTGGCTAAAACACGCGCTGCATTACCTTTTTTGAATGATGCTGACGACTTTGCCATAAAATCTTAAATTCACAATAAAAAACATTCGCCCTAATGAGGATATTTTGTGCCGCCCTGTTTATCGCGTTTACATTCAATTTCGCTCCTTCTGCGTCGGCTCAAAAAAAGCAGGATTATACAAAATTTGTTGATCCCTTTATAGGAACTGGAGCACATGGGCATACGTATCCAGGAGCAGTAACTCCCTTTGGGATGATGCAGTTAAGCCCTGATACGCGCCTTACAGGCTGGGACGGTTGCTCGGGTTACCATTATACCGACACCGTTGTTTACGGCTTTTCGCACACTCATTTAAGCGGAACCGGCATAGCCGACTATTGTGATGTTTTGTTTATGCCCACAACCGGGCTACCTCAGTTTAAAAACACCGAATACCGTTCGCCGTTTCAAAAGAAAAATGAGGATGCCTCGCCGGGTTATTACAAAACTCATTTGGATAAGTATGATATCGACGTTGAACTCACCGCAACTACGCGGGTTGGCGTTCACAAGTACGATTTTCCATCGACCAAACAAGCTAATATCATTATAGACCTTCAGCACCGAGACCAGGTTTTAAACTCTTGGATAGAGGTCGTGAACGATCGTGAGATACGTGGCATGCGGCAATCAAAAAGCTGGGCTAAAGATCAGTATGTTTATTTTCACGCTAAGTTTTCAAAGCCCTTTAAAACCTTTGGCATAGCTGTTAACGATGAAGTTAAAGATGGACTTAAAAAAGCCGAAGGAAAAAACATCAAGTTATTTATTCAGTTTGATGACCCTAACGAGGTGGTCAGTAAAGTCGGCATATCATCAGTAAGCGCCGAAGGCGCTTTAAAGAACCTGGAGGCCGAAGTACCTGATTTTGATTTTAAACGTGTAGAAAAAGCCGCGAAGGCTGCCTGGAACGTTGAGCTTTCAAAAATTGAGGTAGAAGGTGGCGCACCGCCGGCTAATCTGCGCACGGTACCTATGGGAATGCCAAATCCTGATGCCGTAAAGAGCGCGAAAGATAAAACCAAGAAGAAAACGCCTCCTCCTCCCGATCCTTCAAAAGTAAAACTAACGGTTTTTTATACCGCCATGTACCACGCTATGCTGGCGCCAAATATTTACAATGATGTCGACGGGCAGTACCGAGGGCTAGATGGCCGCATACACTATGCAGAAGGTTTTAATTACTATACGGTATTCTCGTTGTGGGATACCTATCGTGCCGAGCATCCTTTGCTTACTCTGATAGACCGGAAACGCACTACCGACTTTATAAAAAGCTTTTTAGCTATTAATCAACAAGGCGGGCAGTTGCCGGTATGGCCCCTTGCCTCCGACGAAACTTATTGCATGATAGGTAGTCATTCTATCCCGGTCATTGTGGATGCGTATGCAAAAGGAATAAGAGATTTTGATGCAAAAGAAGCCTTTGCCGCTATGAAGGCCACAGTTAACCGGGATCATTTCGGCTTAGCGTCTTACGTAAAAAACGGTTTGGTTGCTAATGAGGAAAAAGAGAACGTATCAAAAACATTAGAGTATGCGTATGATGACTGGTGTGTTGCGCAAATGGCTAAAATGTTGGGCGAGCAAAAAGATTATGAAACTTACATTCAGCGTGCGCAATACTGGAAAAATGTTTTTAATAACCAAAGCGGTTTTATGCAGCCGCATGTGAATGGTGGATGGCTCTCCGGTTTTGACCCGAATGAGGTTAACAATAAATACTATGTAGAAGGTAACGCCTGGCAGTACGCATTTTATGTTCCTCAGGATGTTGAGGGATTGATCAGTTACATGGGCGGTGCGGATAAATTTGCTGCTAAATTAGATGAGCTATTTACTACCAACGCCAAACTAACCGGTACTGAGCTTCCTGATTTGACGGGGCTTATAGGCATGTATGCCCATGGAAACGAACCCAGTCATCATTTGGCTTACTTGTTTAATTTCACCAATACACCCGATAAAACGCAGCTTTACCTTAATCGCATACTTAATGATTATTATACCGCCAAACCTGATGGCCTTACCGGTAATGAGGATTGCGGACAAATGTCGGCTTGGTATATTATGTCAAGCCTTGGGCTGTATAATATAGCACCGGGTCAGCAGCAGTATCAGATAGGTTTACCACAGTTTGCAAAGGCAGTGGTGCACCTTGAGAATGGCAAGAAGCTTACTATATTGAACAGCGGGGCCGTTGTTAGTCGTGATAACATCTATGTTCAGGGACTTAATTTTAACAAGAAATCGCATAATAAACTTTACATTAATCATGATGACATCGCCAATGGCGGCGATCTGGAAGTTTTTACCGGAAAGTTACCCAATCGCATGGCTATGCAGGATATGGAGCGTCCGACATCAAAGATCAGCGACAACAAAATTGTGCCTAACCCGTCAATAACATTGTTACAAACCTTCGCACCGCCCACTCAGATCTCCATAAAAAGCAATGATATTGAAGCTAATACAATTTATTACACAACCGACGGCTCCACTCCTACTACATCATCAACAATTTATAGTAAACCTATCCCTTTAATTGGGGGGATGATGATAAAAGCCATTGCAGTAAGAAACGGCGCATCAAGTTTTGTAACAACAACAACATTTAAATAATCAAATGCCCGCTAACGAAGATTTAACCAATAGAATTAGAGAAGCGCTATTTAACAAAGGTATTACCGAGGTTGAAGAGAAAAAGATGTTCAACGGCATTTGCTTCATGGTTGATGGAAAAATGTGTGTTTGCGCCAGTAACGACGAAATGCTTTGCCGGGTTGGTCCTTTCTATTTGGAAGCATTGGAAATGCATGGTGTGCGAGGAATGATACGCAATGGAAAACCGTTAAAGGATTACGTTTTTGTAAGTCCGGAAATATTAAGTAACACTATAAATTTTAATTATTGGATAGATACAGCGCTTGCTTTTAATAAATTTGCAATGGCGAGCAAAAAACTAAAACGTAAATTATAATATAACGGGTTGGTGGTGGTCGTAATTAAGGTGGTTAATAAAATTTATTCCCACTTCTGCCGTTGTACTGAATAATAATCCGGCTTGTGTTTTTGGGCCATAATTTTACATCTTTACCGAATGTTTAAACGCATACAAAACAAATATCTCAGGTATACTGTCATCTTTATTTACTTTGTTATTTTATTCTTTTGCTGCATTGAACTTAACTTTTTGTGGCTGTTCGGATACTCGCCTGATATGCAGGACATTAAACATCCGCAACTATCAGTAGGATCGCAGGTATACACCGCAGATGGTAAACTTATTGGCCAATATTACCGCGAAAACAGATCGCCGGTTGAGTTTAAAGATATCTCACCTAATCTTATAAATGCGCTTATAGTTACCGAGGATATAAGGTTTTACAACCACAGCGGCGTCGATTTTTACTCCTTTGCTACCAGTATGTTATCCACAGCACAGGGCGATCGCCGGGGAGGTAGTACTATTACCCAGCAGTTGGCAAAAAACTTATTTTCAACCCGTAAGCGTAAGTCGCAGGGCTTGGTAAGTCACATTCCACTTCTGCGTACCATCGTTTTTAAATTTAAGGAATGGTTAACCGCTTTTAAATTGGAGCATGTTTACAACAAGCAGGAAATATTAACGCTTTATTTTAATACCGTGCCATTTGGCAATAATTCTTTTGGCATTAAAACAGCTACGTTGAAGTTTTTTAATAAAAACCCCAACACAGTCAATCCTGCTGAGGCAGCAACCCTTGTGGGTATGCTCAAAGCAACATCCACCTATAATCCTATAAATAATCCCAAAAAATCAAAGGAACGCCGTAACGTAGTATTGGGGCAGATGCAAAAGTATGAGCATATAAGCAAGCAAGCCTTTGATACATACAGTAAACAACCTATCAAGCTCAATTTAAGTTATGTTGAAACTGCCTCGCACGGCGACTCATATTTGCGCGAAGCCGTGGAGCGTTGGTTAAAAGATTGGTGCAAAGAGAATGATTATAACTTGTACGAGGATGGATTGAAGATATATACTACCATCGATTCGCGTTTGCAGCAATATGCCGAGGAAGCCGTTGCAGAAAAAATGAAGTCGTTGCAGCGTCGTTTTGACAACGTTTGGGGTGATCAAAACCCATGGCGCGACTCAAAGGGCAATGAAATAAAAGACTTTGTTTTAAAAGCCGAACAGCGCCTGCCTATTTATAAACTATTAAAAGCGAAATATAAAGGGGACACCGTACAGATAAAAAAATACTTTGAAACGCCTAAACGTATGAAGGTATTTACCTGGAAGGGCGATAAAGACACTACATTTTCCACCATTGATTCTATTAAATATTACGCCCGTATTTTAAATACAGGCATGATGAGTGTTGAACCTACAACCGGAAAAATAAAAGTTTGGGTTGGTGGTATAGATTTTAAACACTTTAACTACGACCACGTAAATCAATCAAAACGTCAGGCTGGATCAACATTTAAACCATTTGCTTACTTAACTGCATTAGATAATGGCTATACGCCTTGCGATAAATTTACCGACAAGCGCGTGACTATTAACTATACCTACGGGGGGAAAAAAGAAATTTGGGAACCGAATAATGCCGACTGGAACTTTTCTGGCCGCGAAATGTCATTACGCTGGGCGATGGGAAAATCTGTAAACTCTGTTACAGCACAAGTTACTGAGGCGGTTGGATGGGATAAAGTAGTTGAGTATGCGCACAAGGTAGGTATTGAAAGTGAGCTTAAACCGGTACCATCAGTGTCTTTGGGCTCAAATGACGTGTCGGTTTACGAGATGGTGCGTGCTTACAGTACCTTTTTAAATAAAGGAGAAAAGATTGACCCATTACTGGTAACCAAAATAACCGATCAGGATGGTAATATGCTGAAGGAATTTAAATTACAAACAGAACGTGCCATAAGCGAGGAAACTGCATGGCTTATGTTGTATATGTTCAGGGGCGGCATGGAAGAACCCGGCGGAACCTCGCAGGCGCTTTGGGAATATAAGTTATGGAACAATAATAACCAGATAGGCGGCAAAACAGGCACATCGTCTGACTATGTTGACGGCTGGTATATGGGTATTACCAAAGACCTTG
>CBFGNU010000082.1:0-13961 GCA_965650195.1 uncultured Mucilaginibacter sp.
ATAAGCACCGCTTGTTACATTACTTAACCACCTTGTATTACTAAGGAACCAATCAATAGTTTCCGATAAACCTTGTTCAAAGGTTACCGTTGGCTCCCACCCTAATTCAGTATTAATTTTACTAGCATCAATGGCATATCGCCTGTCATGACCAGGGCGATCCTTTACATAAGTAATGAGTTGCCTGCTTGCACCTAACGGGCGAGAAAGTTTCTGATCCATCTGATCGCAAAGTAAATTTACAAGATCAATATTCTTCCACTCGTTAAAACCACCAATATTATAGGTTTCTCCAATTTTTCCTTCATGGAAAATCAGATCAATTGCAATGGCGTGGTCTTTTACATACAGCCAATCACGTGTATAATTTCCATCTCCATAAACAGGTAATGGCTTACCGTTTATAATGTTATTTATCATTAGGGGTATCAGTTTTTCGGGAAAATGATACGGTCCATAATTATTTGAACAATTAGATACCTTAACGGCAATTCCATAGGTGTCATGATAAGCGCGTACAAAATGATCTGACGCGGCTTTACTTGCGCTGTATGGCGAATGTGGATCGTATTTTGTCTCCTCAGTAAACAACCCTTCAGCACCCAGTGCGCCGTAAACCTCGTCCGTTGAAATGTGGTAGAACAAATGAGAACTATAATCGTCCTTCCATTTCTCCTTGGCCACCTCTAGCAAATTAACAGTTCCAATTACGTTAGTATAAACAAAATCCATCGGGCTCACAATTGATCGGTCTACATGTGATTCAGCTGCCAAATGCACAACATCGGTTATCTCATATTTATCAAAAACAACTGCTAAATTGTCTTTATTAGTTATATCGGCTTTTTCAAACAAATAGTTTGGCGCGTTCTCAATATCAGTTAAGTTTTCAAGATTACCTGCGTAGGTAAGTGCATCAAGATTTATGATTCTATAATCAGGATATCTGGTTACAAAGCGGCGCACAACATGTGAGCCAATAAATCCGGCTCCGCCGGTGATAAGAATGTTTTTCATTGATTATAAGTTATGCATTACATTATAAAAATTTACATAAACGCTTTAATAAATCGTTTTATGCAATAGTTAGCGCTCTGCTACCAGCAACCCTTTGTTCAAAAAATCTCCGTAAGCTAATTTAATACCGTTCTCTAAAGATGTTGCATGCCTCCAGCCGGTGTTATGCAGTTTACTTACATCCATAAGCTTACGTGGTGTGCCGTCGGGCTTGGTAACGTCAAAATTTATATCGCCTTGATAACCTACCACTGTTTTAACAAGTAAGGCAAGGTCTTTAATTGAAATGTCGTCGCCGGTGCCCACATTTACCAAGCCGGCTTCGTCATAGTGTTGCATCAAGTAGTAGCAAGCTTCTGCCAGGTCATCTGCAAATAAAAACTCCCTTTTAGGTGTGCCGGTACCCCAAATGGTTACCGTTGGAACATTGTTTTCCTTTGCTTCATGAAATCTGCGTATTAACGCAGGCAGTACATGAGAGTTTTGCGGATGGTAATTATCATTGTAGCCATACAAATTTGTTGGCATTACAGATATGTAGTTACAGCCGTATTGCGCGCGATAGGCATCGCACATTTTAATGCCTGCAATTTTGGCCACAGCATATGGTTCGTTAGTTTCTTCCAGCGTTCCGGTTAATAAATATTCTTCTTTCAACGGCTGAGGCGCCATTTTAGGGTAAATACAGCTAGACCCTAAAAACATCAGTTTTTTTACACCAGTTAGATAAGAGCTATTTATTATATTATTTTGTATTTGCAGATTATCATACAAAAACTCAGCTCTATAAGTGTTATTGGCAACAATGCCGCCAACCTTGGCTGCTGCTAAAAAAACGTAATCGGGTTTTTCTGTTAAAAAAAAATCTGATACTTGTTGTTGGTTACGCAAGTCAAGTTCAGATGATGTTCTTAAAATGAAATTGCCAAAACCTTCTTTTTCAAGTTTTCTATAGATAGCGGATCCTACCATACCCCTATGACCAGCTATATATATCTTTGAGTCTTTTTTCATGAATCGTTGTATCTGTTGAAAATAAATTTTCTGACGACGTAACTAGTAACTATTCAAACTGGTTTCTAATGATATAACCTGATTCTTTTAACAATTTCTCTCTTCTGAATAATTCCACGTCAGCCTCAACCATTTCTTTAACAAGGCCTTGCAGATCATATTTGGGTTGCCAGCCAAGTTTTGTTTTTGATTTTGTTGGGTCTCCTATAAGTAAGTCAACTTCTGTAGGTCTAAAATAAGCCTTATCTACAGCAACTACCTCTTTGCCCGCCTCTAATTGAAAATCAAGATTGCTGCAACTAACCACATAACCTTTTTCATCTACCCCTTCGCCTTTAAACTCAACCACTATTCCTACTTCGGCAAATGCTAATCTCACAAACTCTCTCACACGGGTAGTAACGCCTGTAGCTATCACATAATCCTCTGCAACTTCTTGTTGCAAAATTAAATACATGGCCTCTACGTAATCTTTGGCGTGGCCCCAATCACGTTGGGCGTCAAGATTTCCCAAATACAATTTATCCTGTAATCCCATAGCTATTTTAGCTGTGGCCCTGGTAATCTTACGGGTTACAAAGGTTTCGCCACGCAATGGGCTCTCGTGATTAAATAAAATTCCATTACAGGCATATATACCATAGGCTTCGCGATAGTTTACGGTGATCCAATAAGCATACATTTTTGCCACAGCATAAGGAGATCGAGGATAAAACGGAGTAGTTTCTGACTGAGGAACCGCTTGAACTAAACCATACAGTTCTGAAGTTGAAGCCTGGTAAATCTTTGTCTTCTTCTCCAAACCTAATATGCGGATCGCTTCCAGCAACCGTAAAGTACCTATGCCATCGGCGTTGGCAGTGTATTCGGGCGTGTCAAAGCTAACCTTAACATGAGACATTGCACCCAGATTATAAATTTCATCCGGTTGCACTTGTTGTATAATTCTAATCAAATTGGTACTATCACTTAAATCTCCATAATGAAGAATTAAGTTTTTATTACTATCATGAGGATCCTGGTATAAGTGATCAATTCTATCTGTGTTAAAAAGAGAACTTCTACGCTTTATACCATGAACTTCATACCCTTTTGATATCAATAACTCTGTAAGGTAAGCGCCATCCTGGCCTGTTACACCAGTTATTAATGCTATTTTCTTTGTCATAAAACCTATTTATAAATAATATATTCAGAATGTCAATACAATATCAAAGATACGTAGTTGAGCTCATTAAGCTTTTATTGTGTCAAAATGATGAATAGTTTCTACCGTATTTTCAATGTTCGCCTTTGATGAAGCTCCAAATAAAATTGATTCGATATTTGGTAGTTGGCATACGTACTCAAGAGCCTCTTTCGGTGCTATTGCTCCACCTCCTAAAACCTGCATGGCAATAGCTCTGAATTTTCGTGTTTTTAATGTCTCTTCATATATTTCTTTACCACCAGACATTCTAAAGCCAACTTTGTTTATGGAGGCACAAATGATTGGGTTTTTAACGCCCCCACCTTCTAATACATCCAGAAGTTTAGGCATATTCATGGTGATAAAACCAGCTTCGGCATTGTACTTTTTCTGTACATATTTGCTAAACTCAATAAGAATTTCGTTAGCACCTAAACCAAGGAATAGATCAGTTATAACGTTTTGAAGAAATATAACAGGGGTATTAATTCCTTTGAACATTTTCATCTCAGCATCAACCAATAACTCCATTATTGATAAATAGTCTTTTGATAAAAAAGCCATCCCGCCTTTAAACATTGTACCAAATAAATTGCCGGGCACATATTGCTTAATTGTTCCCGCTATACCCAATTCAGTTACAGCATTTGCGTATTTATGTGCATATGGCATACAAGGGAATATTTTAAAGTCCTTATACTTCTCAGGCTCTTTTCTTATAATATCACAGATATTGGCAATACGATCATGTGTAGTACACATAAATGTATTTATTCCCAATGAACGCGCATCATCAAGTGTTTTTATTATTGCACTATCTTCTCTAAACTTGATAGACTGTGCTCTTGATTTTTCATCAGAAATATGGTTAACCGCAAAAAATTGATTATCACCAAACAGAATTCTTTCCATCATAAATTATTTAGAACTTTTTTTAATCAATTCAATAGCATTATCTGTATACCAGGCGCTTTGAAATGTATTTATTGAATTTGGAACACTGCCGGCTACTGCTTTTATGAAGTAATCCATTTGGGCAGAATATTCTTCGCCGCGCAAGTAGAAATCAACCTCTGATGTAAGATCGGTTATGTAACTTACATTCCACCCTTTTGAATATCCTTTTAAACTGCTTCCATCTTTTAAAAACACCTTCAACTCGTTGGCATCTGACACAATTTTACCTTTTGTACCTGCAATAGTTACTGTTGTTGACATCTTGCGATAGGTATCGTCACTCCAGTTAACCGATAAAACGCCCGAAACGCCGTTGGATAATTCTAACAGCGAGTAAACCGCATCTTCTACATTATTAGAATATATTGACTTTAACAGACTACCTTTTACACTGCTAACAGGTGCCAGTAAATCGTTAATCAGGTCTATAACGTGCGATGCATAATCTAATAAACACCCTCCTCCTTCAGAAGGATCTGAACGCCAGGTATCTTGCTTAGGTTTAACCACCACAGGACCATAAGCTTCACCTACAAAATGATAAATTTCTCCTAGCGCTCCGCTATTTACAATACGTTTAACTTCGCTAAAAGTGCCTATAAACTTATTATGATAGCCAACCTGGTTAACAACTTTTTTGGCGGCGGCCAATTGCAACAGCTCTTGCCCTTGAGCAGCACTTAAACAAAAAGGTTTTTCTGCAAAAACGCTTATTCCTCTTTCAAGCAAGTACTTAATAACAACGTAATGAAACTTAGTGGGCACTGCTACTACCACGGCCTCCGGCTTTACATCATCTATCATCTTTTGATAGTCTGTGAAGCACTTATATTTTCCGTATTTTGACAGAAAATCGTTTACCATTTTTGAAGTATCGCAAACGCCAACTACCTCAACCTGCGGATGAGCGCCCAGAATTGACAAATGAGATATCCCCATTTTACCTGCACCAATTAATGCAACCTTAACCATAATAATTTATAAGTTTTTGTGTTAAAATTCACCATTTTTTATCGGGGTTATCGTTCTCCAGTAACAATGCAGACAACGTGAGCGCAGAAACCGATCTGTATTTATCCCCATATATCCACTTATCTGAATTGAAAGGCTGATAAATTAGTTTGGTTTTTTTTATCGTGAACAACCGTATTAAAAAATTCAATTTTTGTTTTTTGCCAAAAAGCCTGAACAACAACGGCAATGGTTTAAAATCTTTGTTTACCCTACCAACCTCCTCCAAATACTTATCCTCAAATTGAAGAGACCTACTTGTATTACGTAATCTAAAGGCTGATAATGGTAAATTAACAGACCATAACTCAGTATGATTTGCAAACTTGATCCATAGATCATAATCGCCTGCTAATTTGAGGCTAAGGTCAAGGCCTCCTGATTCTTTCCATAATTCTTTGGTCCAAAATGTCGACTCTTGTAACAGATAGCCATAGCCACCTTTTCTAAACCAGCCATTTTTTATGGCCTCGCGTGGTTTCGCGTTTATGTTATTGTAATATTTCTTTAAAGAACCGTCCTCATTTAAAAATGCAGAGATTCCGGTAAGCCATTTTATGTCCTTATTTTCTGTAAATATCTGCGCCACTGTTCTAAAAGTCCACGGAAATGATACATCATCGGCATTTAACCAACAAAATATATCTCCAGTGGCCATTTCAAAACCCTTAGTTATTGCACTGTATTGTCCGTTGTCTCGCTCAGAAACCAGTATAGATACAAATTGGCTATATTTATTAATAATGTTAAGTGTATTATCGGTTGAACCACCGTCCATTACAATTAACTCCAGGTTCGGATAATTTTGCTGGGTTATGCTTCTCAGCGTATCCTCTATATAAACCTCCATGTTAAAGCAGGGAAGTATCAGTGAAATTTTTGGCAGTGCCGACTCCATTAACTTGGTATTTTATTTTAACAATCCTTTATCTCTCATTTCTGATAGGGATTTTTCGTAATTATTTTCTGCAACATGCTGGCCTTCAACCCAAGCGCAGAATTTTTTTATGCCCTGCTCAAAATCAACTTTGGGTGTAAGTCCTAAAATAGTTTGTAACCGGGTAATGTCAGCAAAGTTATGTCTGATATCCCCAATACGATACATCCCGGTCACTTCATAAGGCACCTCAATGTTGTATGATTGCATTAGTGCTTTCGCAACCTGCAAAACAGTAGTAGGAACCCCAGTACCTACGTTGAAAACACGATTATTTGCTTCGTCTTTTAACAACCCTGCTATGGTTGCATCAACAACATCATCAACAAAAACAAAATCGCGGCTTTCATTGCCGTCCTCAAAAATATTCAGCTTCTGTTTGCTTCTTATCAAGTTTGAAAATATTGACAATATGCCTGTATATGGGTTGGTTAATGACTGCCCGGGGCCGTAAACGTTTTGGTACCTGAAAGCAACCGCCGCAATACCAATTGCGCCGCATACAGTTAAAACTAATTGTTCCTGAACTTGCTTCGTGATGCCATACACCGAAGATGGGTGGATTTTAGAGTCTTCGTCTGTAGCAACTAGACTCAAAGCCGTGCTTCCGGGGTATTTCACCTCAAAGTCTCCACCTTGCATAACTTCATCTGAGCGATGAGAAGGGTAAACTACCCCAAGGTCGTTGCTTATATATTTACCTTCACCGTAGATAGATCTACTCGAAGCAACTACAACCTTTTTTATGTTGTGGCTTTTGTTAGTTAATATATCTAACATTAACGCCGTGCCTTGAATATTTACGTTTGTATATCTTTCAACCTCGTACATTGACTGGCCGGTACCGGTTTCCGCTGCAAAATGAACCACCGCGTCCTGGTCCTTTAGGGCAACTTCCCAATCATGAGATGATGTTACTGTCCCTCTTATAAATTCAACTTTACCTAAAATTGAATTATATAAAGGCGATGTTTTTTCGGGATTAGACCCGTGTATTTGTTCTGAAAGATTATCCAAAACTCTTACCCGAAATCCCTTTTCAATTAGCTGTAAAGCCAGATGCGATCCGATAAATCCGGCCCCGCCTGTTATTAGAATATTTTTCATCAACAATTGCTCTATTTTGGAGAGGAAGAATTATGTACTAATTTTAATAAATCAATCAAAAATAGGAAATTTTTCAACAAAAATTCTATTTTTTTAGTAAATCATCAATAAAACCATCAATATCTCTGTTCTTTGATAACGAAGCGTCATCAAAAAGGCGTCGGTACCCATCTACCAAATAATCTTTATCATCACCGATATTGTATACAACGGTGTTTGAGGCATTAAAACTATCGCTTCTTTGTATATACTTATTATTTGTAATGATTTTAACGCCCATTTTAATCGCTTCAAAACATCGCATAGTAATCCCGGTTTGGTCGCTGTGAGCATAGTCAATTGTAACACGCGAATGCTTTATGGCATCGGTATAGTCTTGATACTTAAGAGGGGTATTAAAAATATATTTTTTAAGTTTCAGGTAAAGCTTCGGATTTTTAAGAAAATTGGCGAAGAATGTAAAAACATTAAGCTCATATATATAGATAAAGGTCCGTTCGGGTTTTAGCTGCTCTAATATGTCATTTATATATATTAACCGCTCGGAATGGTTTCTAACAATGTATGATAAATCATATTTAATTTCGCTTTTACTTACAGGTGCAGTATCTGATGTAAAAAGCGGTACTGCGGGAATATTGTATTTTTCCGCGTCATTATAATCAAACGTATAGTACCTGTTTACCGATCTATACCATTTTAGCGGATTAGGGTTATATTTAAAAGAATCCCAATTGTATGCTACAATTTCATTTACTGATTTTTTCATTTCAGTTATCAATCGTTCGCTTATGCCACGTCCCTTAAAAATTATTGCAATGTCATAAGTTTTTCCTTCCAGAAAGTTCCTTGTTATTGTGTTATAAGTGATACTAAAAAGAAACGGAAGACGCAGTTTCCCCATAACTTTACCTACCACGCCTTCCGGATATTCATCGTTCGCTACAGTTACGTCGTAATTTTTCCTTTTTAAAGCATTGGTAATATGTTTTTCAAACGAGTAAAATTTTTTGGGGATGATTAACAAACAGGTTTTATTTGCCATTTTAAGAGGTATGAAGAGAGTCGGTTTTGTCAATAAATACAAGATTTTGTTTTACAAAATTATCAAAGGTGTCGCCAGTTTTTGACTCTTTGTCTTTGTACACTTGTGCCTTTAAAAGCTGGTTGTGTTTCATTTCAAGATATTGTTCTGTACTTAAGTTTAAGGCTCTTTCTATTGTTAGGCATAATTCATCTTCGTTCTCTTTCGCGAATAAAAACCCGTCAATTCCATCATCTATAACGCTTTTAAAACAATCCAGATCGCTTGCAATAATGGGCAGATTATAATTCATTGCGATTAATGCGGGGCCACTTTGCGTCGCACTCCGGTAGGGTAACACTAAAAAATCAGCATGGCTTACATAATTCGCAATGTCGGAATCCTCAATAAAACCAATATTGCTGATAACCTGCGGTAAGTTTGCCACACTTTGCTCATATTCCGCCCAGTCGTCCGCAGCCCCAGCAATTACTAAAACATAGTCAGAGCGGTTTAATTTAGTTATCGCGTTAATTAAAATATCCAAACCCTTATAGTACCTAATAAAACCCATAAATAAAAAAACCTTCTTAGCACTGCCCCTGTCAAATAAAGCAGGTACAAATGGGTCGATGCTTCCAAAGCTTTTTAAAGGCATCGGCGTGTAAAACGTTTTCTTATCCGGAAAATCTTTAATAAACTTATCGCGTTCGTTTTCTGAATAAAAATGAAAAAACTGAGCCCGCTTAATTACCGCCTTTTTTATAACGCCCCTTAATTGATTTTTTAATCCCGGATGATCATCATAGTCATGGATGGATACGATGAGTTTTTTAGGGTTAAATAGTAACGCTATCAGGTTTATATATGGGTCATATATATATATAATTTATTAAGGAGTAGTTGTTTTGTTTTTTAGAAATGCTGATAAATAATTTAAAAAAAGTGAGTAAGTTATTTAGATTACGAATGCGCTTAAACCGTCTAATTATCTTAACGGTTATTCCGTTTTCCTTCTCAAATTTTAGTACACTTTCTTCTGTGAATTTGTTATTATCCTTGGCAGCAATCAAATTGGCCTCAATGTCAAAAAAATCTGTCAAATAAGGTAATACCGTTTGGTCGGTGTCCCACCAGCCGGTATCTGTTATGACAAAAATCTTTTTTCTCATCCGTTAAATTAAGTTGTTATTGAGAATTCCGGCACTGATACCGGCATCAATGTCGCTTTGCTTGTCGCCAAATAAAACACATTCTGATAAATCTAAATCGAAATCTTGCTTGGCTTTCAGAATCATTCCCGGGTTCGGCTTCCTACAGTCGCAATCACCGGTAAAATCGGGATGATGGGGGCAAAAATACACTTTAGCTATTTTTACTCCTTGCTTGTGGAACTCAGCGATCATCCATTTTGTTAAAATTTCAAAATCCTGTTCTGAATAATAGCCCCTGGCTATCCCCGCTTGATTTGTAATTATAATTATTAAAAAACCTTTCTCCTGGTAGGTTTTACATAAATCAATTATAAAATCGGTAAACTCGAAATCCTCAATTTTGTAAACATAATTTTTTTCGATATTTACTACGCCATCCCTATCCAAAAATAGTGCCTTGCTCATAATGTACTGCATGCCTTATTATAGTCCTCAGGCACGCCAATATCTATAAAGCTGTCATCAAATATCACTCCCTTTAGCTTACCCGCGCCAGCATACCTTTCCAGAATCTCCTTCTCAAATGAAAACACCTCCGGTAGATCTAAGCTATTGAAGAAACTTCTGTTTATTAAATAGATACCCCCATTTATTATGCCACTGTCTTTATATTGTTTTTCATTAAAGCTCTCAATATTATTACCTTCCATATTAATAGAGCCATACCTATCAAATTGTTTCATTTCTGTCACCGCAAGTGTAATTTCACCTTTGGTTTCTGCTTGATCTGCATATAGCCTATTAATATCAATTGGGAAATAAGTATCGCCATTAACTATCAGAACCTGCTCATCCGCAATGTCCTTCATAGCGTGTTTTATAGCCCCGCCAGTGCCTAATGGGTTATCTTCTATGCTGTAACTCAAATTTATATTTCCATATGAATTACCAAAGTAATCCTGAATAACTTCGGCCTTATAGCCAACGCTAAATACAATCTTTTTTACGGGATACGCTAGTAACCAATTTAACAAATGTTCTAAAAAGGGCTTACCGTTAATTGGTGCCATAGGCTTCGGCACGTCTTTAACCACTTCACGCAACCGGGTACCTAACCCACCTGCCAATATGATAACTTCCATTATTTATCTTTACCAAAAATTTCTTCCTCCACAATACAGCATATGATATGGCCTACAAGGATATGAGCCTCTTGTATCCTTGGCGTTTCCGACGATGGAATATTTATACAGATATCACATAGGTCTTTCATTTTACCGCCACTTAACCCTGTTAAACCAATTGTTTTGACGCCCTTTTCTTTACACATTTTTAGCGCTTCAATAACATTAACTGAATTACCTGAAGTCGAAATCCCGATAAATACATCACCTGATACTCCCTGCGCCTGTACCTGGCGGGAAAACAGCTTATCGTACCCATAATCATTTCCAATGGCTGTAAGTATCGATGTGTCTGTTGACAAGGCTATTGATGGCAAGCCGGGACGATCAAAATAAAATCGACTAACAAACTCACCTGCTATATGTTGTGCATCAGCCGCACTGCCGCCATTACCTCCAAGTAAGGTTTTTTTGTTGTCTTTATACGCATCGGTAACCATGCTTGCCGCGGCATGGATTGAATTTAACAAATCCCCATCAGCAAGAATTGCTTGCTTTACCTTTATGGATTCCTGTACTTGAGCTTCTACTATTGCTATCACGATATTACGAATTATAAATTTTCCAACCATGGCAACCACCCTCACTAAAGTGAAAACCGATTACCTTTCCATTAAAGTTATTTAAAGCATTTACCAAACTAAGCTTTTTTTCCGGATCAACTACAAACATCATAAAACCGCCCCCTCCTGCACCAGAAACCTTACCGGCAATTGCGCCAGCGGACATTGCTGCATTGTAAACAGCCTCAATACTATCATTAGTTATTGAGTGCGCCATTTTCTTTTTCTCTTCCCACGCTTGCCCTAAAATTCTGGCATAGCTTGATATATCTCCTTTTAACAAAGCCTCCTTCATATCAGTTGCGCTTTGCTTAATGGCGTGCATTGCGTCAATAGCAATGACGTTACCTGACGAAGTATTTTTCTTTTGCTCTTCTATAATTTTTGCTGATGACCTTGAAGCCCCGGTATAATATAATACCATTGACGATTCAAGCTCGTCTATGATCCATCTTTTTATCCTCAATGGATTAACAATTACTTTACTCTCACCCAAAAACTCCATAAAATTAAACCCACCAAATGCAGCTGCGTATTGATCT
Organism: uncultured Mucilaginibacter sp.; assembly: GCA_965650195.1. Classification (GTDB taxonomy): domain Bacteria; phylum Bacteroidota; class Bacteroidia; order Sphingobacteriales; family Sphingobacteriaceae; genus Mucilaginibacter. Next base: position 11,700 of record CBFGNU010000082.1, read on the forward strand.
TGCTTACCACCGGACAACTGCAAGTCAACACGTTCAACTTCATAAGCAACTTGTGCTATATCGTACTCACCATATGGTAAATTCAACCATTCAGAAAATGCTTTTACAATGGCGACAACCATTGTTGATGATGACCCCAATCCGCTTCCCGGTGGTGCGTCAGAGTAAGTGGTTACCCTAATACCAGGAATATCTTTTAAATTATGGGTTCTAACTATTCTGTTGTAAACGCCCTTTATCAGATCAAGCCGGCCATCAATAGGCAACGACTCGGCAACAGGGTATTGAACTTTCTCTGCAATGTCTGTTGCTACCAACTCTATAACAGGAGTATCCAATAAAGTTATTGTACAGTATGCATATAAATCAATCGTAGCATTTAGAATTAAACCGCCATATAGCTCGCTATAAGGAGATACATCACTTCCTCCACCTGCAAGACCAAGTCTGAGTGGGGCTTTTGAACGAATTATCATTAATTAATTAATTTATTGTTACCTCTTTAGCACTGCTGCAATCATTACCGGCGTATTTTTCTATTCATAGTTATCAACTAACCATCTTTCTGCATTTCTTATATCATCAAGTGTATGTATGTCAAAACAAACATCTACAACAAACGGCTTCACGGTCTTACCCATAAATTTCCACGGCGGAAGTCCGTCGTTGCTATAAACCGAATTTTTAAGATTTAACACCCAATAATTATGACCTAAATGATACGCTGGCAATAGATCCTGCCTGTTAGTAGATATGTCTTTGTTGACTATATCATCAACAAAAGGCACCAAATATCCGTCTTTGTCTAATTTCTTTGCTCTGTAAGGGTGATGTTCCTGCTCTTGAAAAACGGGAACTACCGCAGATACCGCAACGTCATTCAAGATCGTCTCTATGCATGAATCTATCCAGGATGTTTTAACTATAGCGTTGTTGGCTAATAAAACAATTAATATATCAGGGCGATGATCATCTTCTTCTGCCATAACTTTCAATGCATGCATTATTACATCCACATGCTTTGAGTCCGGCCGGGCAAATTCCTCCGGTCTTACAATTTTTTTATATCCATACGATGCGGCCAGATCCAAAATTTTATGGTCATCACTGCTTACATATAAATTGTCAACATACTTTGAGATTTTAGCTGCATGGGCTGGATAATATAGCAGGGGATTTCCCAATACCGGCAAGATGTTTTTATCATGAAGTGTATTATTCCCCCGACCTGTTAAAAGTGCTGTTATTTTCATATAAGTGATTTAGTTTAAATATTATTTAGATAATATAGCCCAATCATACATTTCCTTAATACCCTCGTTTAACGATGTCTTAGGCGCCCACTCTAATTCAGCAATTATTTTGCTATTGTCACCATAAACGCCAAACTGATCTCCTGGAGTTGAGCCCGCGTAGGTTACAGGCACGCTGGTATTAAATAACCCTTGTATTGCCTGCACTAATTGTTCAACGGTTGTTTTTTTCTTTGTGCAAACGTTAAAATAATTAAACCCTTTTACGGGGGATTCGTATGCACTTATAAATGCATTTACAACGTCATCTATATAAATGATATCTCTAAATCTATCCTTACTCCCTTTTACATAAATACTACCGTTATTAATAGCCTGACTCAAAAAAATACTCACCATCCCTTGTCGCATATTTGCCATATTTTGCCCAGGCCCATACACATTAAATAACCTTAAGGCGACTGTATTTAAATCATAATGCTCATAAACTTTCATGTAATACTCGCTGGCCAACTTACCAACACCGTAAAACGATCGGGGTTTAGCTAAAACATCTTCATGAATAGCCTTATCTTCCTGATCGCCGTAAACCCCCATTGAAGAAGCATACAAAAACTTTTTAGCTCCCGTTTTAATAGCCAGATCCATCAATAATAAGGTTGATTGCGTGTTAGCTTTTTGATCGTAAACAGGATCGTCAAAACTTATCTCTCCTGAACTTTGTCCTGCCAAATGGAATATTGCATCTAACTTAGAATTTGCAAGTTGGTTAACCACCGCTTCATCATGGCAATCACCTTCCAGAAATTTAACACCATCAGGAATATTATCTCTAATCCCGGTAGATAAATTATCAATTGTTGAAACTTCATTTCCAAGCGCAAGTAATTTTGCAGCAAGTTTTGAACCGATAAAACCGGCAGCACCGGTAACTAAAAAATTCATATAGTAATGATGGTATGTTTACCTCTAAGGTAACAACTTTTTATAAATTTATCCATAAAAGTAA
>CBFGNU010000083.1:0-13790 GCA_965650195.1 uncultured Mucilaginibacter sp.
ATTTATTGGATGAGAAACTTTGCAAAAACTGAAAGTTCTCCTCCACATTTTTGATTGCCGCTGCGTCTAACTCAATCTCTTGGTTATTAAATATTATTTCAGAAAAATCTTTAAGTGTGAGTTTGCTTTGTCCAATTAGTACCATGGGCAAATTGTAGTGTTTTTAATTTAATTGGTAAATGTATAAATATATAGCCGGTTAAAGCCAATTTAACCGCTTAATACAAACCAATGATGCAAAATATTATGATGCATAAAAGTACCCGCATGCGTAAAACCGGTTTTAATCAACACATTTTTTGACGCAGCATTTTCTGCATTCGCCATAGCATAAATTGGTTTTAAGTTTAATATTTCCAGGCCATATTTTAAGCAAGCAGTTGCACCTTCAGTTGCATAACCCTTTCCCCAATAACGTGGCAACATTCTATAACCCAGGTCGTAGTAACCGGATTGGCCGTTTATTGTTTCGGATATGAATTTAAATCCGGTCCATCCCATAAAATTTCCGCTTTCTTTTTCAGTCATAGCCCAACGACCAATACCGTTATCCAAATACTGCTGCCTGATAAAAGCTATTATTTTTTCACTTTCGCCAATTGATTTTACAAGATCATTTCCTAAATATCTATGAACCTCCGCATCCGAGTCGATTTCAAACATACCCTTCAAATCATTAGAAGTTATTTCTCGTATAATTAGTCGGGAAGTCTCTATTATCGTCTGCATATCCTGTATCTTATGAGGAATTACCGCCGGTCAATAAACTTCACGGGCTTACGTACAGACTCAGGAAATTGCATTTTTTGCATTTGCTCAACCCCAATATAATTTACATGCGGGCTAACCCGTAACCGTGCCTGTAAATAAGCCCGTATGCGATTGTCGCAAGCTTTACTCTCATCTATAGGAAGCAAGTGCAATAAAACCTCGTCCATGCCTATATCATTTGAATAAACTTCAACCACATAATCTAGCACCTCCTCCATTTCATTCAAGAGATCAAACATAGCAGGTGGATACAAGGTGGTGCCTTTGAATTTGATCATTTGTTTTTTGCGACCGATTATTGGCGATAGTCGTATACTTGGTCTGCCACAACCGCAGGGAACTTCATCATACATGCAAATATCACCCGTTTTATACCTTAACAAAGGCATTCCCTCGACTCTCAAAGTAGTTATGGTTAACTCGCCAGGGGTAAGGGGCGGCACGGGTTGGTTGTCATCATCAAGCAGTTCGGCTATCAACAGATCAGGCTGTAAATGGCCTCCTCTGCCCTGCCCGCATTCGGTAAAAGCTGTTTGCATTTCTGTTGATGCATAAGTAGAATACAATTGGATATTCCAACTTTCAGTTATCTTCTTTCCGAGGATATTGAGTGAATAATCGCTATTTCGGATATTTTCGCCGATACAGATTGCTTTCTTTACCGATGTTCCATTCAAGTCAATATTATTGTCTTTTGCAAACTGTATAAGCTTTAAAATAAAGGAAGGCACTGCTACTATTGCCGTTGGCTTCAAACGTTGTATGGTTTCCAACTGCAACGCGGGTACACCCGGGCCTAATCTGATAATACCGGCGCCCAACTTACGTAAACCTGAATAGTAAGCTATCCCAGCCATAAATTGCCTGTCCAGTGTTAGCATTAACTGGTAAATATCGTTAGATGTACCATCTGCACATACAAAAGAATTATATTCATTAAGCGTTAATCTGGTCAGATCGTTATCTGTGAGGGCGATGGTAACCGGGCTACCTAAAGTTCCGGATGTGGAGGCGTATTCAATTACCTGGTGTTTAGCCACACATAAAAAATCGCCATTGCGTTTCTGCAGGTCTTCCTTGCTTGTTACCGGTAAAAAGGTAAGATCGTCCAGCGTTTTTATAGCTGAAATATCGATTCCATTGCTGCTAAACAGTTCGTGGTAAAATGGCGAATGCTCATTAATATAAGCTAACAATTGCTGTAGGCCATGCTCCTGTTGTTGTTTTATTTTATCGGCTGCTAACTGAATACTCATATTATTTCTGGAGGATAACAAATGCCAGAGAAATTGTTTTAGTGTGCTATCTAAAAAAAGATAAATTTTGCGCTAATATATCCATAAAAGCAATTTTATTTGTTTCTCAACAAAAAAGCCGGTTACAAAATAACCGGCTTCTCTTATTCTAAAAATGTAGAACTTATGCTGACATTAACAAATTACTTAGAAATGCAGAGTTGTTAACGGCTTTTATAATTTCATTCCCAGGCAAAATCTCGTCATAATCGCGGTGATTGTGATCAAATACTATAGTATTTTCTGTAGCAACGACAAATGTTGACAACAACGGAACGTTAAGATCTATCCCTGCAAACCAGTTCCATATAGGGTCGTTTTCAGAATACACGCCCAGTTGTTCGGCGATACCGTTGTTTTTATCAAAATAAAAAGTTAAAGAAAGATTGCTCCTAAAAGCCATTTCTACCAATTCTTCGCTAAAACCTTCAGCACTAATTATAATCAAACTACCACCGTTAGCTTTAACTTCTTTGTGCAAATTACTTAACTGTTTAAGATATTCTGCCCCTTTTCCATTCCAATATTTTGAGTAAAAACTAATAACTAATGGCTGCCCGTACAATTGCTTAGTAGCAACAAACGTATCATCCGGTACACCGTTTAAAAAGTTTTGCCAGCGCGAATAAGAAAAATCAAATGCCAACCGTGAAATTGCATCGCCCGTTTTAACCGGTTTCAACGATTGATAATTTTTATAAGAAAGATCTCTGTCTATGCTTGCTTCTAAGAGATCGAATGAAGGATATTTTATGGTGGCTGTAGTTGTCATTGTATTAGAAATAAAATTGAAAAATGATTGCGCTTAAACTTGTCTGAGTAACTCAGATTTACATTCGGCTACAACAATTACATAACCCATAGGTCTCCCAATAAGCTCTAACAGCTTTATTTAGTTGGTTATAAATTGAGTTATTCATCTTTTTACTATTTCTTGTCTTTTATTAACAAAGCAAATATACTACTAAGTAGGTATACTTTATATAATTTTTCTTAAAAACCTGTCATTTTCTATGCATCCGTTGTCTTAATTCATTAAATTACTTTTATTTGTTTGATAATCAATTGATTATGACAAGTCAATGGATTGTAACAGTTTAGTAAATAATATCTATAAAACTTTGATGAGGGGTTTATATTGGTATTATTATCTACTATTTTATGCTAATAGCCTGTAATGGTGCATATTTGTATAAAAATGTTTAAATGCAGATCAACGTACTTGCTTTTGGTATAGCGAAGGAAATATTCAAAGGTTCGACAACGGTTGCCGAATTGCCAAATGATGCCACGGTTTCAAATTTGAGGTATGTACTGGAGCAAAGTTTTCCTAAGTTGAAACAATTGTCTACTTACATGATAGCTGTAAATAACGAGTATGCGTTGGATTGTGACACGATTCACGAACGTGACGAAATAGCTATCATCCCTCCTGTCAGCGGCGGTTAAGTATATGAATACTAATATTAAAATATCGCCATCAACGCTAAATGTACAAGAATGTGCAGAATGGGTAATGTCTCCGGATTCTGGAGGTATTGATCTTTTTATCGGCACCGTTCGTAACGCTACCAAGGGTAAGGCAGTCACCCGGCTTGAGTTTGAGGCTTACGAAACTATGGCATTACGTGAAATGGAAAGGATTGCGGCAAAGGCCATAGAAAAATGGCCTGTTCAAAAAATATTAATTCATCACCGCACCGGCGTTTTACAAATTGGTGAAATACCGGTAATTATTGCGGTAGCTGCCGCCCATCGCGCAGCCGCTTTTGATGCCTGCCGATACATTATTGATACCCTAAAAGAAACCGTCCCAATCTGGAAAAAAGAGATTTTTGACGATGGAGAGGTCTGGGTTGCAGCCCACCCATAATAATCGACTAAATATTTAGTTTTTTCCGAATTTTTCTTTTCTTTTGTGTTAGATAAACCTTTCTACACCTCAGTTACCATGATTATGTGTCGCAAAAAGCTTCAGTTGCTTGCTACTATAATACTGCTTCAAACCGGGCTTTATTTAAAAAGTAATGCTCAAAAAATAACGGACCCTGTTTTAAAGAATCTGGTTAAAGCTATTGTCAACGCTAATGCCATGAAGCCTGTCGAAAAGCTATATGTACAAACTGATAAGCCTTATTATACGGTTGGCGACACAATCCGATTAAAGGCTTATCTATTGAATGCTGATTATTTTACAGGATCAGCCAGAAGTGGGTTGCTGTACGTAGAATTAGACGACCAGAACGGTAAAATGGCAAAACGAGTGTTATTTCCTGTTGTTGAAGGCCTTTCATGGGGCGACATTGCGTTAGATAGTACCGAGATACCCAAAGGAAATTATACTTTGCATGCTTATACCAACTGGATGCGCAACTTTGGTGAGGATTATATTTTCAAAAAGAGCATCAGCATATCCCAATATGAAAACAATCCGTTGTTGGTTAATACAGCATTTAAGCAAGCTGATGATAAGGTAGAAGGCGAAATAAAATTGAGTTTACTCGATGGACGCATACAGGCATTTAAAGATGTTGATATGCGTATACTAAATGGCAAAAGGAGCTTGGCCAGAAATAGCCTTACAACGGGAATAGACGGCACCGCACGTTTTAGTTTTGCGTTGCCGTATGATGATGAGAAGGCCGCGCTGACTATTAAAGCCAAGGTAAAGGATAATCCGGAGTTTACTATACCTATAGCGCTTAACCGGCCCGAAGAAACTGATGTACAATTTATGCCGGAAGGCGGCACTTTGGTAACTGGTTTGACTACTGTGGTTGGGGTTAAGGCAATTAGCGAAGACGGCAAGGGAATAAACGTGAACGGTAAGTTACTTAACAGCAAGGGTCAGGAAATAGCCAGTATCAGTACACTTCGTAAAGGTATGGGTCGGTTTGTCTTTACACCAAAAATCGGTGAGACGTACACAGTAAAAATTGACGGTATAAGCAAGACCTATTCATTACCTGCTGTGGTTGCAGCTGGAACCGGCTTATCTGTCAGTTCAAATAAAGATTCGCTTATAGTTTCTGTTAACGGAACGGACATTACCGGCACTTATTACCTGATGGGCCAGGCCAGAAATGTAGTGTGCTACGTAGAGACTATCAACTTTGCAAATTTGGGTTTAATATCCAAATCAGTTGCAAAAAGCCTCTTCCCTACCGGAATCGTTCATTTCACTTTGCTGAATAGCAATTATATATCTTTGAATGAACGTATTACATTTGTTAATCATCACGATGAACTTAGTATTAAAGTTGATACTGAAAAACCGATATACGGCTTGCGTGATAGCATAGCCATAAGCCTAAAAGTAACCAATAAAACCGGCGAGCCTGTATCAGGCAGTTTTTCGATAGCGGTTACTGATGACAACCAGATAAAAACAAATAGCCTGGGAAGCAATATCCGCAACAATATGCTGTTAACCTCAGATTTGAAGGGCGAGGTAGAAGAGCCAGAGTATTATTTCAGCGGAAGCAAAGATCTTGAACTAGACAACCTGCTGCTTACACAGGGATGGGTTGGGTATGATTGGAAGGATGTGCTTTATCCAAAATATCCTTTGGGATACAAGCCCGAACCAGAATTTACCATAAGGGGAAAAGTGATTAATGCGTTTGGTAAACCGGTGGAAAAATCACCAGTGGTATTATTTGCAAGTCGCCCTTTGCTTATTGTTAGAGATACGCTAACAGATAATGCCGGAAAATTTTCCTTTTCAGATATATTCCCTGTTGATACGGCTATATTCAAAATACAGGCGCGGAACAAAAGGAACAAAGAGTTTAATGTGGGCATTGAAATGGACGTAGTAAAGCCGCCCGGGTTTAAATCAGCTATGCAGTTACAACCATGGTATGTAAATGCCGACACAACGCTGCTTGGTAGCTTGAAAATAAAAACACAAGAAAATGTTGCTCAATCACTTTACCGTGGCGAGGGCACTCAACTAAAAGAAGTTAAAATCAAAGCAAAAAAAGTAGTACCGGGTTCAAAAAACCTTAATGGCCCCGGTGAAGCGGATTTGATTCTTGATGAGGAGGAAATGAAAAAGGCGGATAAAAAAACCCTTACTGATCTGCTTCGTGAAAAGATTCCGGCTATAATGGAGCATGGATTATGGACTCCCTGCTTAGCAAGTTGTGGCGCAATCCGCTATGATTATACCCTAAATTTTAAAAGATTGCATTTTGTATTTGATGGTATGAACCTTAATCTTTTTGGAGGCATGGGCATGAGCAGGTACACTTTTATAAAATGTTACCTGGATTATTATACAGCTGAGGACGTTACTGGCATTGAATTAATGTTCAATAGTAAATATGCGGGTGCCTACGTTCCAATCGGAGGTGAGTATGGTGTTGACGCTTATATAGAAATAACCACGCGTTCAAAGCAAGGGCCATTTATGAAAGTTACTCCAGGTACCTATTTATATAAAACTTTAGCCTTTACACTACCAAAACAGTTTTATCGGCCTAAATACACTATTGTTAATCGCGATAAAGCAATCGGGACTGATATGCGATCTACAATACATTGGGAGCCTAATCTAACAACTGATGTATTGGGTAATGCTAATTTTTCGTTTTACAGCGCGGATAAACCGGGTGGCTATACCATTATTATAGAGGGTGGCGATCTGAATGGACAGATAGGTTATGGCATAAGAAAAATAAAGATAAAATAGATTACACTTTTTCAAACCATGCCTTTAACCCACCGTCAAGGGAATATACTTTTGCATCGCGCCATTTCTGTCTGATAAGTTTTACAGTCTCCGCGCTTCGTTTCCCCGACGAGCAATAAAGAACTTTTATACGGGCATTTGTTAAATATTCAGCGTGTTCATCAATTTCATCTGCTTCAAAGTGAACTCCACCTATATTTATAGCATCACGTTCATGGTCGGTACGTATATCCACCAATTCCAGGGTGTCCTCTGCTAACCCCGCCTTAACTTCCTCTACTGTCATTACAGGAATCATAACAGTTTCGGTGAGACTTGTAATGTGAATTTGTGTATTGTGGCCTATTTTAATAGAGCGACTTTGCAATGTGGCTGCATCAAACACAAGCACCTTTCCTACCAACAATTCGCCTGTTTGCGTAATATACTTGATGGCTTCGTTGGCCTGAATACAACCAATAATTCCCGCCAGCGTGGGAATAACTCCACCGTCAGCGCAGTTGGGTATCAAACTTGCGTTAACCTGCGGAAAAAGGTCGCGGTAATTGGGCGACATCGTTCCATCTGTATTTTTTACGTTCCATACCGCAGCTTGCCCTTCATATTGATAAATGGCTCCATAAACTACTGGCTTTCCTGAAATCACACCCGCATCATTAAGCAAATAACGGGTATCAAAATTATCAGTTCCGTCCAGTACAATATCGTACCCGCTGATTAAAGCCATTACATTGTTGGAAGTTACCTTTGTATCGTGCGCCAAAATATTTATAGCGGGATTTTGCCTTTTTAGCCGATCTACAGCAACGTCTACTTTTTTCTTGCCTATGTCTGCCGGGGTGTATAATATTTGTCTGTGTAGATTGCTTATCCCAACCACATCAAAATCTGCAACTCCTAAAGTGCCGATTCCTGCAGCCGCAAGATACTGAGCGGCCGGGCATCCCAAACCACCGGCACCAACCACCAACACTTTAGCTTGTTGCAATAATCGCTGACCCGTTTCACCAATACCGGGTAGCGCTATCTGGCAGCTATACCTTAGCTGGTCTGCATTCATTACATTGATGTATTTTTGATATTCAGTTGCTCTTTGATCTCTTCTAATTCCTCGGGAGTGTTTACGTTGGCTAACACTCTGCTATCAACCGCTTGCAACAATTTTATATCACTATTTATCAAAACTTTGCGCGGACAAGAATATCCCTGCGAAAGATAATTTAACAACCGCGCATAAGCTTTGGGCTCCCATATAGTAATAAGAGGTTCAGGAAAACCCTCCGTGTCATTCTTGTAAGCTGTTGCAACTGCAGAAGTATCACGGTTATCGGTTAAGTATTGCAAAGCAAGTCTGTCCAATAGTGGTAAATCGCAAGCTACAACCAGCCAGGCGCTGTTGGGATCGTGCCTGAACGCTGATAGAATAGCACCAAACGGCCCTAAGCCTGTAAATGTGTCTTCAATAGTTTGGTATTGCTTCTCAATTGCTTGAGTCTGTTCTGAGCGGCAGGACAAATAAACATCGCTGCAAAAATCACCTAACATATCGGCCATGTAATAGCGTTGCTCTGTACCATGCCAGTTAACAGCACCTTTATCATGTCCCATACGCTGGCTTTGTCCTCCTGCTAAAACCAAACCTTTTAAGGGCGGCTTGGTCAACTGCATGTTATCTTCAAAAAAAGCAATGATCTTCTCGGTTTCATTTAACTTGTAAAGGGGGATTTGTTGCCAGTTTCCGAGTGTCTCTTTAACAAAATCAAAAACATCATCTGCGCCTTCTGCTAATAATATCAGCTGTACATTTGTAAGCTGATCCATTCGCTTTTGCAACGACGCTATTTTATTTGGATGTATAATTATTACCTGCGCCTTTGCCTGCTGATGGTTTCCATTTATCAACACCAAATCAGCGTCAGTAAATTGCAGTTTTAGATCAGCGGGCGACAGTGTAGTGTTATAGTTAAACTGATGATGATTTTGCTGATCCACATACTCCAAATAGGCGCCCGCTGCTAAACGGCCAGGTAGCGAAACAACTTCGTCATTATGGGAAGCATCTACATACGCGCACTTATATTTGGGCGACAACGCCTGTATCACATCGTTAGCTAAAAGCTTGATACTTACACAGGGCGCACCCACAATGGCCCACTCATTCCTTCCGAAATTGCCTATTGAAGGTTTTGCCAGCGAGGCATGTTTTTTATGATCTTTTAAAGTCACGCTTACCTCCGGTTTTTTCAATCAGTTTTATTTCTTTTATAACAATGTCGTGGCTTAATGCTTTACACATATCGTAAATTGTTAGTGCAGCAACACTCGCTCCTACCAAAGCCTCCATCTCTATTCCTGTCTTTGCTGATATACTCGCGGTGCAATCTATTACCACTTCCTGATTATTATTAAACGAAATATCAACCTTGCAATTATCCATTCCCAACGGGTGACAAAGTGGTATAAGATCGCCGGTTTTTTTTGCCGCCATAATCCCCGCTATAATGGCCGTCTGGAATACCGAGCCTTTTTTTGTTTTAAGATCGCCATCGTTTAGCTGCCCTAAAACCACGTCAGGCAAAAAAACTGTAGCTCGGGCTGTTGCGGTACGGTGCGTTACTGTTTTGGCCGAAACATCGACCATTGCAGCTTTGCCGGTTTTATCTAAGTGAGTAAATCCGCTCATTATTGTAATTGGTTAAACACCCAAACGCGATAAACTTCGCCCTTTTTAAACTCCGTTTTATTCAAAGGCAGCTCCATAAACGCATCTGTATCTGCTAAATTAGCAAAATCACCCGAACCATTACCTTCAACTGGTGTAGCAAGTAGTCTGCCTTCCGCTGCAAAATTTAGTTTTATCTGTAAAAAGTATTGTAGGGGTGGTTGAAAAGTTATATCGGCGTTTAAAACAGCATGGGTAGTCGGCTTCGTTTCTGCACCTAAAGTTTTATTGAGCCAAGGTAAAAAATACCGTTGGGTACACATAAATGTTGCTACAGGGTTACCCGGAAACGCAAATACAACAGGCCCGCCAGCGCGCTTACCAAACCAAAAAGGTTTACCGGGGCGTTGCTGCACCCTGTGAAATACTTGCTCTACCTGCAGATCTTTTAAAACCTGCGGGATATAGTCGAATTTACCCATTGATATACCGCCGCTTAGTAGTAGTACATCAAAGTTAATAAGGCATTGCTGTAATACGGATTTGATCGCCTCTTGTTCATCGGAAATATGAACCATGCCCGTATCTATTCCCGCTTGTGCAAGTACCGCTTTAACCATATAACTATTGGAGCGCCTTATCTGATAAGGCGTTGGCTTTGCGGCTACATCCACCAGTTCATCGCCAGATGATATAATCACGACGCGAGGTTTCCGCTTTACCCGCAATTCAATTTCGCCTACAGAGGCCACCATGCTTATCACCGCTGGAGTTATGATACGGCCCGGTGTTAAAACTATATCACCTTGCTTCCTATCCGCTCCGCGAACATGAATATTTTGGCCTTTTTTTACCTCGCTTACTTGTAATGTTGCTTTATCAGCGTTAATCTTCAAATCTTCATACCTTATCACCGTATCAATCGATTCGGGTAAGGCAGCGCCAGTCATTATCTCGATACACTCACCCGCTTGCTCCACGTTCACGGGCGAGTCACCCGCAGCTTGTGTAGCTTTTATCGTAAAGGTTCTTATTCCTTGTTCAAAGTCAGCGTATTTTATGGCTATACCATCCATGCTTACGCGGTTAAAAGGCGGCAGATCACGGTCAACCCTAATCGTTTCAGCCAACACACGGCCCAACGATTCCTCAAACAAAACTATTTCAGCACCGTAATCACCGGCGTTGCTCAATATCAGTTTTTCGGCTTCCTCAACCGTTATCATCTTATTAATTTATAGATTTTTGGAGATGTATTACTATCCACCTATTGTGGCCATTGATTCATGTATTCCGGTTTTAGTAACTCGCTGGCGTTCTGCCTCCCAACCGTCTTTTACGCGTTTACCAAAGGCAGTTATTAAATGTTGTTCCAGTTGATTATCGTCGGCTCCAGCCCGCATCAAGTCTTTAACATTCATTACACCATCATCGTAGAGGCAAGTTTTCAGTGTCCCCTGCGGCGTAACGCGTATACGATTACATGTACCGCAAAACGTGCGCGAGTAAGCTGCAATGATACCTACACTGCCTTTATGCCCGGGGATTTCATAGTTGTAAGCTGTTGAATTAGCAGGATCAATACTTTTTTTAATACCTGGAAAATGCTGTTGGATCTCATTCAGAATACGTGCATGATCCCATTCTAAACCGTTATAAACATGGCCATCGCCGTTAAAAGGCATTTCTTCAATAAAACGTACACTTACAGGCAAATGTTTAGTTAGCTCAACCAACGGAACAATATCCTGAGTGTTTTTGCCAGCCATAACAACAGCATTTATTTTAACAGTCATGTCATTGCGAAGCAGCTCCTGTAATGTATCCATTACCTTGTTAAATTCGTCGCGAAGCGTAATAGTGAAAAAACGATTGGGGTCCAGCGTATCTAAACTAAGATTAACTGTGTTGATACCGAGCTTCTTCATTTCGGCAACGTAAGGCGCTGTAAGCACGCCATTCGTGGTCATGCTTAAATCCTTTAATCCATCAAGTTCGGATAAACCGGAGAGTAAATTCATGATGTCCTTGCGTACAAAAGGCTCACCGCCGGTTATGCGGATCTTCTCTATACCCATCTTAACAAGCAGCGAGCAAGCACGCATCATTTCCTCGTAGCTCATCAGCTCTGCACGAGACAGCCAATTCAGACCCTCTTCCGGCATACAGTAAAAACAGCGCAAGTTGCACCTGTCTGTCACCGCAAGGCGCAGGTAGTTTATTTTTCTGCCGTGATTATCCGTTAACAATTGCGTTTTCCCTTTCGATATATTGTAAAATTACACATATCCGCGGTACACCGTGTTTTTTAATTGTCGTTTTATCACAAAAATGTGGCTATTGTTACGTACTCATGCTCCAAACATTCGTTTATATTTGTTTAGATGAAAGAACTGCGAGACATTGTAACCGCTTTTGATAAGGCAACGATACTTGGTAAACAAACCGCCTTGGCAACAGTGGTGCATGTGGAAGGCTCGTCTTATCGCCATGCCGGTGCGCGAATGTTAATTGCAGATGATGGTGAACTTACGGGCGCCATAAGTGGCGGTTGCCTTGAGGGAGATGCCTTGCGTAAGGCCCGTTTGGCAATGGCACAGAACCGGCCCATGTTAGTTACTTATGACACAACCGACGATGACGACGCCAAATTTGGTGTGGGGTTGGGTTGCAATGGTATTATACACATCCTGATTGAACCGTTGGTAACGACTGACTGGAATAGCCCGATCAACCTGTTCAAGCTGTTTTTAAGCCGAAGACGTCCTGTTGTTTTAGCAACGCTCTTTTCATTAAAAGATAAAAAGAAAGAACAGCCGGGAACTTGCTTGCTATTATCGGACGACGAGTTTATAACAAATAACTTTCCCGATGATATTATTAAAAATGCTGTAATGGATGATGCACGATACGTGCTTCGGAACGGCAATTCAGTAACAAAAGCTTATTCATACGATGACGAGTTTACTTGTTTTGTTGAGTTGCTGCAACCGGCTGTTTCGCTGGTAATATTTGGTGCAGGGAATGATGCTATTCCGCTGATGAATTTCGCAGCGGTTTTAGGCTGGCAGGTTACTATAGTTGATGGACGAGCAAATTACGCGGTATCTGCAAGATTTCCGTCTGCAAAGCAAGTTATTACGGCGAAACCAGAGCAAGCGCTGTCATTAGTAATGCTTGATGAAAGAACGGCGATGGTGTTGATGACGCATAACTTTAACTACGATATGGCCATGCTAAAACAGCTATTGCCCTTGCAGTTAACCTATATTGGGTGTCTTGGCCCAAAAAAACGGCTAAACAGGATGCTAAATGATATGCGGGAGGAAGGACTGGAAATAACCGATGAACAATTGGAGAATGTTTATGGCCCGGCAGGATTGGCAATAGGGTCAGAAAACGCTGACGAGATAGCCCTATCCATCCTTTCAGAAATACAGGCGGTTTTAAAGAAAAGTATTGCAGTTTCTTTAAGAAACAAAACGTTCATACACGATCGCGCCGACCAGATTATCAAGCAGGCTTTATGACGGGCATCATTATTTTGGCAGCAGGGTCGTCAACCCGAATGGGCGAAGCCAAACAAAACCTTTTTTTTAAAGGCTTAACCTTGTTGCAAACTGCTGTAAAAACCGCTATTGCTTCCAAAGCTAACGCTGTTGCTGTAGTTTTAGGCGCTAACGTTGACGCAATATCTCCTACTATAAGCACCGAACCGGTGAACATTTTGAAAAATGAACATTGGAAAGAAGGTATGGGCGCAAGTATTAGTTTCGGATTAAGCGAGTTATTAAAGTCGCAGCCGGAGCTGTCATCGGTACTGTTTATGCTTACGGATCAGCCGCTTGTGCATCAGGACTTCATTAACAAATTGATCGATCAGGCAGCTCCGGGCAAAATAATTGCAAGTTCATATAATGATACTTTGGGCCCACCCGTATTATTTGATAAGCAGTTTTTTGAGGAAATATTAATGATGACCGGCAATGATGGAGCTAAAAGAATAATACAAAAACATCAAAAAGCAGTAATCGAAATCCCATTTGCATCGGGTGCTTTTGATATTGACACACCTGAAGATTACGAGCGATTGCGCGAAATGAATTAAAACATATCCCGCTCAATCACGGCTGATTCGCATATGTAAGTAGGTACAATGCCGGTCGAATTTATTCTTACATCTGCATCCTGAGCGCGAGTATTTCCTGAGAGCACCAACACCGTATCCAAGCCATATTTATTGCCACCCAAAATGTCCGTCTGTAATGTGTCGCCCACCATCACGATGTCTTTTTTGCTGATCGACCTGTAATCGCGTATCAAATCGTAAGCAAACATAAACATCTGCGAGTCCGGTTTTCCGAAA